>JANLXP010000189.1:0-8847 GCA_031365165.1 Alphaproteobacteria bacterium | reverse complement strand
CTTTGCAGCCGCCGTTTTCGTTTGGAGCTTGACGATCTTATATGTGATATATATTTTACGTATTGAAAATGGCACATGACGACCTTGACGATGTTTGGCGGGCTTTGGCGAACCCTTACAGGCGCCGCATTCTGGACGTGTTGCGCGAGCGGCCGCGCACGACCGGGGAGCTATCCGACGCGTTGAAAGAGAACCGCTTCTTGGTGATGCAGCATCTGAATCTGCTGCGGGCGGCCGGGCTTGTGACCGTCGAAGCGGAGGGGCGGCAGCGGATCAATCACCTGAACTCGGTGCCCATTCAGCAGATCTACGAGCGCTGGGTCGGCAAGTATCGGGGCGATTGGGCGTCGGCGCTGGTCGGGTTGAAGCGCAACGTCGAGGCGAAGCAGGAACCGCGGCGCAAAGCGCGCCGCAAGGCTTGAGGGGACGAGATGGAAGAACGGCAGGTTCATACGATCGAGATCAAGGCGCCGATCGCGCAGGTTTGGGCTGAGATCACGAAGCTCAAGCACGTGCAGAAGCCGATGTTCAACACGGTGCTCGAAACAGACTTCAAACCGGGATCGCGGCTGCTCTATCGCAGCGAGGATGGCAAGCGGGTGTTCATCCTTGGCGAAGTGAAAGAATGTGTGCCGCCACGAAAGCTCGTGCACACGTTTCGGTTCGTGGGCATTGCGGAAACGCCGACGCTGGTCGAATGGACGCTCGAGGAGGCGGGCGGGGCGACGCGCGTGACGGTCGTTCACTCGCGGTTTGTCGATCAGAAGAAGACCGCCGATTCCGTACGCACGAGCTGGGTCGGCATCCTCGGCAACATCAAGGCCGTGGTCGAGACTGGGAATGTGCCGATCAAGACACGCGTCATGCATGGTCTGATGCAGGCGTTCATGTTCATGGCGCCGAAGAACACGCTGCGCGAGAACGTTCCGGAACTGAAGGAGAAAGCATGATGCGGTGGATGTGGTTGGCGATCGCCCTGCTAACGTTGCCGGTGGCGGCGGCGGAGTACGATGCCGGACTCGCCAAGCGCCTCGGCGCGGACGAGCGCGGGATGCGTGCCTATGTGTTCGTTGTCCTAAAGACCGGCCCCAAAGCCGACTTCAGTAAGGAGCAGCGGCAAGCGCTCTTCAAAGGTCACATGGCGAACATTCAACGGCTGGCGGCGGAAGGGAAGTTGGTTCTGGCCGGTCCCTTTGGCGACAATCCGCAGCATCTAGAGGGCGTTTTCATTTTCAATCTCGCGAAGGTTGAGGACGTTGAACCGCTGCTGAAATCCGATCCAGCGATCGCGGGCGGCGCGCTCGCCTACGAGATTTACAATTGGTACGGGTCGGCCGCTGTGATGGAAATCCCGGGCATTCACCAACGCATCGACAAAACGCAGCGCTAAGAGTTCCATCGCAGGTGCAGCATTCGCGCTGGATGTTGGACCACAGCGTCTTTGCTTCGTTAAGCGCTTTTCCTCTTGCGCTCTCTCCCGATTGGTAGTGACGATAGAGCGCCCGGTGAGATCAAAGGGCGTGCCTATTTCCGTCGGTTGCGCCCCCGGGCTTTAGGGAGCAACTCATGGCAGACAAAAACGGTAAGGGAGGACATGGGCCACGTTGCGTGGCCCTGGTCGGACCTCAGGGCGGCGGCAAAACAACGCTGCTTGAAAGCATTTTGTGGATCACAGGAGCAATCACCCGCAAAGGAAGCCAAGCCCAGAAAAACACCATCGGTGACGCGTCGCCCGAAGCGCGCGACCGGCTGATGAGCGTCGAGGTCACGCCCGCGACGACGACTTATCTGGGCGACCATTTCACGTTTCTGGACTGTCCAGGTTCCATCGAATTTCAGCAGGAGACTCTGAACGCGCTTGCCGGCGTGGACGCGGCCGTGGTGGTCGCCGAGCCTGATCCGGCGAAAGCAGCCCTCCTGCAACCGCTGTTGAAGCGCCTTTCCGACCTTCAGATCCCGCATTTTTTGTTCGTCAACAAAATCGACAAGGCGCAAGGCCAGGTGCGCGATCTTTTGGCCGCGTTGCAGCCCGCTTCGGCGCGGCCGCTGGTGCTACGCCAGGTTCCCATTTGGAAGGACGGCATCGTCACCGGCTTCGTCGATTTGGCGCTGGAACGCGCGTTCGTCTATCGCGAGCATGCCGCATCGGAAGTGGTTGCCATTCCATCCGACATGAAGGATCGCGAGCACGAAGCGCGTTACCAGATGCTCGAAAAACTCGCGGATTATGACGATCATCTGATGGAGGAGCTGCTTTCGGACGTCGAGCCGCCGCGCGATGAAGTCTTCGCCGATCTTTCGCGCGAACTTGCCGACGGTTTGATCGTGCCGGTCTTGTTTGGTTCTGGTGATGGCGACAACGGCGTGCGCCGTTTGTTGAAGGCGCTTAGGCATGAGGTGCCCGACATTTCGACTGCTGCGAAGCGTCAAGGCCTTGAAGGCAACGGCGGCGACGATCCGGTTGTGCAAATTGTAAAAACCTACCACGGCGCGGGCGGCAAGCTTTCGCTTGCGCGTGTGCTGAAGGGCGTACTCAAGGACGGCGCGACGCTTGCGCGGAGCGACGGTGGCGAAGAGCGAGCGTCCGGCTTGTTCTCAATGCAGGGCGAAAAGGCAACGAAGGTGCCGGCTGCCGGTGCGGGCGACTTGGTCGCGATCGGTAGGCTCGAGAAAGCTCAGACCGGCGATACGCTTGCAGCACCGAAGGCCGTGAAGGCACTGAAGCGCGCCGAGGTTCTACCGCTCGTCTACAAGTTCGCGATCAAGGCCGCGAACCGCAACGACGACGTGAAGCTCTCCGGCGCGATCGCGAAACTGCGAGAAGAAGATCCCGGCATCGTGTTCGAGCATGTGGCGGAGACGCACGAAGCTATCTTGCGCGGGCAGGGCGAGGTGCATTTGCGGACTGCGCTTGCCAAGACGGAGCGAAAGTTCGGCCTGAAGCTCGCCTCGCACACGCCGCATGTCGGCTATCGCGAGACGATCCGCAAGCCGACCGAGCAGCGTGGGCGGCACAAGAAGCAATCGGGCGGCCACGGCCAGTTCGGCGATGTGGTGCTGCAGATCAAACCGCTGCAACGCGGCGGCGGGTTCGAGTTCTTGGACCAGATTTCAGGCGGCGTCGTACCGCGCCAGTTCATTCCGTCGGTCGAGAAGGGTATTCGCGACTATCTGCACAAGGGTCCGTTGGGTTTTCCGGTCGTGGACGTTGCGGTGGCGCTAACGGACGGCAGTTATCACACGGTCGACTCAAGCGATGCGGCGTTTCAGATGGCCGCGAAGACCGGAATGTCGGAAGGCATGGCGAACTGCTCGCCAGTGCTTCTCGAGCCCATCATGGCCGTCGAGGCGCATACGCCGGCAGAGCACACATCGCGCATCAACCAGATCATCACGGGCAAACGCGGTCAGCTCTTGGGGTATGACGGGCGCGCCGGTTGGCCAGGTTGGGATTCGGTACAGGCGCATATCCCCGAATCTGAGCTGCAGACCTTCATCATCGAGCTACGCTCGGCCACGCAGGGGGCGGCGACCTTTACTTACAAATTCGATCATTTGGCGGAATTGACCGGCAAATTGGCAGAAAACGCGATTGCATCGCGTGCACAGGCTGAGGCTGCCTGAAGACACAGTTGTGCGAGGGCGCACATCACTGCTCCCTCGCATCGCCGTGATTGGTCCGTTTGTCCCGGGCTGCGTATGTCCCTCCGCGGACAAAGGAGGATTTCATGGTTAATCGTAGAACGCTTTTGGGCACTGCGGCGCTGGGTGGTGCGGCCGCCGCCGTTGCTGCGGTATTCGGTGCGCGCGGTCTGATGGCAGCAAGCGAAGCGAAGTTCGAGGTCGTGAAGACCGAGGCGCAGTGGCGAGCGAAGCTCGCACCGGATCAGTTCCACGTCTTGCGTGAGCAAGGCACTGAGCGCCCAGGATCGAGCGTGCTCGATCACGAGAAGCGCCGCGGGACTTTCGCGTGCGCAGGCTGCGACTTGCCGGTCTTTTCGTCGGATGCGAAATTCGACAGCGGGACGGGGTGGCCGAGTTTTTGGAAGCCCTTGCCGAACGCTGTCGGTACGACCACCGATACATCGTTGTTTATGACGCGAACGGAAGGTCATTGCCGGCGCTGCGGCGGCCACTTGGGCCATGTGTTCGACGATGGTCCGGCCCCAACCGGCAAGCGCTATTGCATGAACGGCATCGCGATGACGTTCAAGCCGGCCGTTGCCTAACTGAGGTGCCATGTTCGCCGTCGAGAAAGTTAGCGGAACCAAAGCTGAGATCTACGAGGAGCTCTTGCGCCAGACGCGGGGGCTCCTCGACGGCGAGCGCGACCTTGTTGCGAACGCCGCCAACATTGCGGCGCTGATCTGGCAGATCGTGCCCGACCTCAATTGGGCTGGGTTTTATTTCATGAAGGGCAGCGAGCTTGTGCTCGGCCCGTTTCAAGGCAAGCCCGCGTGCGTTCGAATTGCAGTGGGCAAGGGCGTGTGCGGAACGGCTGCGGCCCGGCGCAAGACGATGCTGGTCAAAGACGTGCATGCGTTCCCGGGGCACATCGCGTGCGATTCTGCGTCGAACTCCGAACTCGTCGTGCCGCTGGTCAAAGGCGACCGGGTGTTCGGTGTGCTCGATCTCGACAGCCCTTTGTTGTCGCGGTTTGACGATGAGGATCGACGGGCGTTCGAAGCTTTGGTTTTGGTCTTCGTTGAAGGGACGGATTTCTGATGCTCGAACTCAGACCGAATTGCGAGTGCTGCAATCGCGATCTTCCGCCGGCTTCGACGGAAGCGAGGATTTGCACTTTCGAGTGCACGTTCTGCGAGGCGTGTGCGACGAGCGTGCTGAAGGATCGTTGTCCGAACTGCAGTGGCGATCTGGTGCGCCGGCCCATTCGGCCCGCAGCCGCTCTTGTGAAATTTCCGGCGTCAACGAAGCGCGTGTTGAAGGCCGAGGGCTGCAAAGCTGCGTCATAGAAAAAGGCCGGGCCGCAGGGGGTTATCTGCAGCCCGGCCTCGTCACGCCTTCTGTCGATGCGCTTGGGGAGAAGCATCGACAGGTTTCCAGGACGGGGGAACATCCTGGTGCCGGAGCCCTTTTTCTGGGGGAGAACCGCCCCGGCCCTTATTCAGATAGTGCGGGGATCGGCGATCTCAAGGACGTTAAAATGTCCACTCGCGCGCTTGTGAAATGAGGAAATCGCGGAAGACCGCGACGCGTTTGGAACCGCGCAAAGTTTCCGGATAGCAAAGGTAAACTTCGTAGTTCGGACCCAGCGTTTCCGGCAGGACGCGCACAAGCTTGTCGTTGCCGTGCGTGAAGTAATCCGGCAGCGCGCCGAGACCGATGCCGGTTTCGATCGCCGTACCCATCGCGATGATGTTGTTGACGTAAAGTCTGGATGAGCGCGGATGGCCGGGCTTGCGGCCGACCTCGGCAAGCCAGTTCACCTTCGACAATTCCGCAGGCGCATCGCCGTAGGTGATGACGTCGTGCTCGTCGAGTTCCGAGACGCATTCGGGCGCGCGTTTGCGCGCGATGTAATCGGGCGATCCGTAGATGTGATAGACCACGTCGAACAGCTTGCGCTGCACAAGGTCGTTCTGAACCGGTTGGCGCATGCGGAGTGCGATGTCGGCTTCGCGCAAGTTTAGGTCCAATTCCCCGTCTGCCAGCAGCAGATGCACGCGCATGTCCGGGTAGAGTTCGGTGAACTTCTTGAGGCGCGGCGCTAGCCAATAGGTGCCGATGCCAACCGTCGCCGTGACGCGCAGTTCGCCTTGCGGCCGTTCGCGACTGTCGATCAACTCTTCTTCGATGCACTGCAGTTTTTCGAAGATGTGCTTTGTCGTTTCGAAGAGCCGCGAGCCTTGCTCGGTCAGGTTCAGCCCGCGTGCGTGACGCTGGAAGAGAGGAACCTTGAGCTCTTCTTCCAAGGCGCTGATCTGGCGGCTGACGGCCGATTGGCTGAGGTCGAGTTGCTCGCCCGCATGCGTCAGGCTTCCGGCCGTGGCGACGGCGTGGAAGACGCGCAAGCGGTCGAGGTCCATGCTCATTCCGCGGCGGCCTTTAGCGACTCGCTGTGGGCGAGGTATTTCTCGGCCTCAAGGGCCGCCATGCAGCCCGTACCGGCGGCCGTGATCGCCTGGCGGAAGATGCGGTCCTTGACGTCGCCGGCCGCGAAGACGCCGGGGATGCTGGTCGCGGTCGAGTCCGGCGCGGTTTTGATATAGCCGTCCGCGTCCATGTCGACTTGGCCCTTGAAGAGCTCCGTTGCCGGTACGTGGCCGATCGCGACGAAGAGACCGTCTGCCGTGAGGTCGATCAGTGCGCCAGTGTTGACGTTCTTCAGCTTCACGCTCGTGACCGATTTCGGATCGCTGGTGCCTTCGACGCTGTCGACGGCCGTGTCCCATACGACTTTGATCTTCGGGTGCTCGAACAGGCGTTGCTGCAGCATCTTTTCCGCACGTAACGAATTGCGGCGGTGGACCAGCGTGACCGTGTTCGCAAAGTTCGTGAGGAACAGCGCTTCTTCGACCGCGGTGTTGCCGCCGCCGACGATCGCCACATCCTTGCCGCGATAGAAGAAGCCGTCGCAGGTGGCACACGCCGAGACGCCGTGACCCTTGAACGCTTCTTCGGAGGGCAGGCCGAGCCAACGCGCTTGCGCACCCGTGGCGATGATCAGCACGTCGCAGGTGTATGTCGTGCCGCTGTCGCCTTTGAGGCGGAACGGGCGGCTCTTCAGATCGGCTTCGACGATGACGTCGTCGGCGAACTTCGTTCCGACGTTTTCTGCCTGCGCTTTCATCTGATCCATCAGCCAGGGGCCTTGGATCGTTTCAGGGAAGCCCGGGTAGTTTTCGACGTCGGTCGTGATGGTCATCTGGCCGCCAGGCTGCAGCCCTGCGACGAGCAACGGCTCGAGCATCGCGCGCGTCGCATAGATCGCGGCCGTGTAGCCGGCAGGGCCGGAGCCCACAATCAGCACTTTGGCGTGGGTCGTTTTGGTCATTTCTCGAGGGGTCCTCCCGCCTCATATAGGAACGCACTTTGCTGCACCGCAAGGCTTGGGCGCGCCATCACGGAGCGTTTACCGCAGTTCGAGGCCAATTCTCTTGCGGATGAGGGCGGCAATCCGGGCCGTTTCGGTGAGTGGCGCATATGTCCATTGCGCGATTTCGCCTGTGAATTTCCGCGCGATTCCGCGGCGCTCAAGGTCGGCGTGCAGGCGGGTGAACTTCGAATCGCCACCCGGAAGGTCGACGATATAAACGGGCTTTCCCGTGCTCGCCGCTTCGACGGCCATGTTCGTCGAATCGGATGTCACGAGAATGACGTCGGCGAGGGCGAGCAGTCCGAAATAGGGATTGTCGCCGGCACCGTCCCACACGAACGCCTGTGTGCCGGTGAGCGCGTCTTTGATGATGGCCGACTGTGCCACGCCCGTGCGGCGCGAGGTTGTGACCATGAGGCCGAAGCCGCGTGCGGCGAGGTCCTTCAACTGTGCGCCGAGACGGCGCGCGTCGTCCTCGCCGAAGCGGTGCGATTTCGATTTGCCGCCGATAAGCACCGCGACGCGCGGTTGCTTGATCTGATCGAATTTCGGCCGCCATTGCGCCGCGGCACCATCGAGCGATTTGCGCGTCACGGCGTTGGGGCTGCCGACGATTGCTTCGACGTTTGCGCCCTTGAGCCCGTCGTGTTCAGGGGGCACGACGAGGTCGAAGTGCTTCGGGTCGATGCGGGGGTCTTGCAGTTGGATGGTGAACGTACTGCCGCCTGACAGGCGTTTGACGGCGAGCATGTAGGGGATGGAGCGCCAGCCGCAGCCGACGGCAAGCTTGGGCCAGGGTGATGCAAGGGCGCTGCTTCCTGCGCCCAACGCGCTGAAGGGTGCCGGCCAGGACGTGAGGGGCAAGATCGTCCAGGGGAAGCGGGGATGGACCGTCTTGGTTGCGACCGGCAGGCCTATGGCTTCTGCCAGGCCGCGCACCTGGTTGGCCATGCCGGCGCGGCCGTCCGAGATCGCCCAGGTAACGTTTTCTACCACCGGCTCATTCACAGTCTTTCGTAATCCTGTAATTTTATTGCTGAAGTCACCGATTGATCGCGCTAAAACCGTCCAGACGCAACTTTCTGACTCTCCCGGGCGCGACCATGCAGCGGATCAAACTTGACGGCATCGACAGGCGCATTCTTCACGAACTTCAAGCCGAAGGCCGCATTACGAACGTCGAACTCTCGCACCGCGCGAAGATTTCGGCGCCGCCTTGTTTACGGCGGGTGCGCGCATTGGAGCAACAGGGGTTCA
Source organism: Alphaproteobacteria bacterium (assembly GCA_031365165.1). Lineage (GTDB taxonomy): Bacteria > Pseudomonadota > Alphaproteobacteria > Micropepsales > Micropepsaceae > SZUA-430. Next base: position 533 of record JANLXP010000189.1, on the reverse strand, counting down.
TTCGCGGCTACCACGCCGATTTGGACCCGAAGTCTTTGGGCTATGAGGTGACGGCGTTCGCGTTCGTAGGCCTGAACAGTCAGGCCGAGCCCGACCTCAAAGCCTTCGAGGCGCAGGTGCTGCAGTGGGCGATCGTGCGCGAGTGCTACATGATGTCGGGCGAGATCGACTTCGTGCTGAAATGCGCAGCCAAGGATTTGAGCGAGTGGCAAAGCTTCGTCACCGAGAAGCTGACGGCGGCGAAAAACGTGGCGTCTGTGAAGACGGCGCTGACCATCCGCGCCTCCAAGCGCGAACCGGGCGTGCCGGTCGAGCTCTAGAAAAAAGGGCGACGGGATGACCCGCCGCCCTGTGTCGTGCGCCATTGCTGACGCCTATTTGAATTCCACCTTCGTGATCTCGTAGGAGCGGCCGCCGGAGGGGGTGTTGACCTCCACCCTGTCGCCATTCGTTTTGCCGATCAGCGCACGCGCCAACGGCGACGAGATCGAGATGCGGCCCTTGGCGAAGTCGGCCTCGAGGTCGCCCACGAT
>JANLXP010000309.1:0-5737 GCA_031365165.1 Alphaproteobacteria bacterium | reverse complement strand
ATGAGTTTGTTCGTCGTGAGGCCTTATTTCTGGCAGTGGATGCCACACGAGTTGTCCTCCACTTTGCCGCCTATCGTGCAGGCGATTTGGCTGGACGGATCGGTTGCGTAGTAGAATCCGTCTGCCTCGACGGCGCGGGTGATCGCGAGGTTCGTCACGCCGGGTTCGACCACCGCGCAGCGGTTTTCGAGGTCGATCTCGAGGATGCGGTTCATGCGCGAAAGGCCCAGCAGGATGCCGTCGCCGAGCGGTAGCGCACCGCCGGACAGCGACGTGCCCGCGCCGCGCGGTACGAGCTTCAGCTTGTTCGTGGAACAGAACGCCAGAACGGCGCTGACTTCGTCGGCGGTCTTGGGCAAGACAACGGCGAGGGGCTTCTGACGGTAAGCCGTTAAGGCATCACAATCGTAAGCGACGAGCGCGTCGTCATCGGCGATGACGCCATCGGACACGAGCGCACGCAATCCGGCGATCAGTTCGCCGCGACGCGCGAGGATGCTTGGATCGAGTTCCGGCATCTGCATGCCGGCAGTATTAAGGGTCGCTGGCGTGAGCCGCCAGGCCGAGGGCTTAGCCCTGACGCGCCTTGAAGCGCGGGTTCTTCTTGTTGATGACGTAGACGCGGCCCTTACGGCGGACAACGCGGCAGTCCTTGTCGCGGCCCTTCAGCGATTTCAGCGAGTTGCGGATCTTCATCGTTCAGGTCCTAAGGCGCGCAGTTTGGCGGCGTTTTTCGAGGGGCGGAGCATTAGTGTGGCACTTACAGGTTGTCAACCGGCCAAAGCACCGCTCAAGGCTCTGATTCCCTTGCTTTGCGGCCCTTTGCCGTGGCATCCGAGTTGTCATGTTTGTCGCACGTTTCCCAGTGATTCCCGCCCGCGTCTTGGGTGCGGTGATCTTCGCGCTGGCCACCCTGCCCGCCCAGGCAGATGCGGTCAGGATGTCGTCACCCGTTCCGGATGCGGCCGACCGCACGCCCGCGTTCACGGCGTGGGTCGAAGGCGTGAAGGCGGAGGCTCGCACGAAGGGCATCAGCCAAAGCACGCTGGACACCGCGTTCGAGCGTGTCGACCTGAACGAGCGCGTGATCGAACTCAACGAGAACCAGCCCGAGTTTTCGCGCGCGATCTGGGACTACATGGACAGTGCCGTGTCGTCCGACCGCGTGTCGAAAGGCCGTCAGATGATGCGGAAATACCGCAAGTCGCTGGGACGCGGCGAGCGGAAGCACGGCGTGCCTTCGAGCGTCATTACGGCGATATGGTCGCTGGAGAGCAATTTCGGCCAGAACCTGGGTGGGTTCAATGTGATCGAGGCGTTGGCCACCTTGGGCTTCGAAGGGCGGCGGGCTTCGTTCGGACGCGAGCAGCTGCTTGCGGCGCTGCGCATTTTGGAGAACGGCGACATCTCGGCCGGGCGCATGATCGGCTCTTGGGCCGGCGCCATGGGCCAGACGCAATTCATCCCGACCGTGTTCCTGCAATACGCGGAAGACGGCAACGGCGACGGCAAGCGAAACCTTTGGGACACGCGCGCGGACGTGTTCGCCTCGACTGCGAACTATCTTGAACAAAAGGGTTGGGTCGAGGACGCACCGTGCTTCGACGAGGTGCGCGTGCCGGAAGGATTCGACTACGCACAAGCCGACATCGGCACGGAGAAATCGGTTCGCGACTGGTCGGATCTGGGTGTGACGCTGTGGGACGGACGCTCGCTGAAGCGCCGCTCGGATCAGGACGCCAGCGCGCCGGCTGCGATCCTTCTGCCCGCGGGATATAAAGGCCCCGCCTTCATCGCCTATCCCAACTTCAAGGTCGTGCTCGCCTACAACAACGCGATCTCGTACGCGCTGGCGATCTGCCAATTGTCGAACCGCTTCAGCGGCGGCAGCGGGTTCCACACGTCTTGGCCGCGCGACGAGACGCCGATCCTTTCGCGCACCGATCGCGTGGAGCTGCAGACACTGCTTGCGCAGCGCAAATACGATGTGGGTGAGCCGGACGGCGTTATCGGACGCCGTACGCGCGAGGCGATCCGCGGCTATCAGCGCGGTGCGGGCATGAAGCCCGACGGGTTCGCGACGCTGGCGCTTCTACAGAGTCTGCGCCAGTCGCCGGTTCCGAACTAAGCCTTAGGCTGCGATCGCTTTGCGTTTCATCGCTTCGGCGACGGCCTGGACGCGTGTTGCCACGCCCAGCTTCTTCTTCGCGTTTTCGATGTGGAAGCGCGTGGTGCGTGGGCTGATCGTCAAGATGCGGCCGATTTCGGCGTCGGTCTTGCCGGCTGCAGCCCAGCTCAAGCATTCCACTTCGCGCGGCGACAGCATGCCGGCGCCGGCCCGGCGCGGGTTTGCCACCAGGTGGATCACCTGCTCGAACGCGCAGTAAGCGAGGAGATGCAGCGTCGAGCGGACGATCGGCGTCATGTCCGGCTTGTTACCGCCCAGGAGCACGATACCTTCAAGCGCGTCCGCACTGCGGATCGGGATCATCACGCCGTCGAGCACGTTCAGCGAGAGGTTGATCTGCACCAGCGCACGGCGCTGATGAACGGTCAGCGGCATCGCCCAGAGTTCGGCCGCGGAGTACGGACGCGCCTCTTTCAGCGCGTGCGAGATCAGCGGGTTGTGCTTCAAAAGCTCGAGCTTGTCGAACGACTCTGCGGGCATGTCGCTGTAAAGAACGCAGCCCGAAGCGGAGTCGATCACGCTGTTCTTGCCTTTGACGACCAGCATGTACTGAAAGCCCTGCGTTTCCGCATAGGTCTTGATCGCTTTCCAGACGGACTCCGGCGCAGAGGCGCGGCCGATTTCTTCCACTGTGTCGACGATCGTTGTGCGTAGTTCGCTCATCATTTTCTCTTCCTCCGCACGCGGGGTTGCCGTGCGTTCCGAAGTGCTTCCTTGTTACAGATCAGGCTGCGATCGCGTGCACCTTGAGTGCTTCGGCGACAGCTTGGACGCGCGTTGCGACATGCAGCTTTCGCTTGGCGTTCTCGATGTGGAACCGCGCCGTGCGGGCACTGATCGAGAGGATCACTGCGATCTCCAGATCGGTCTTGCCGGCCGCGACCCAGTGCAGACACTCAACCTCGCGATTGGTGAGATTGTGCGCCCTTGTCGCGGTGCCGTTCGCCAGGTCTTGCGCCCGCGTAAAGGCGGTGTGCGAGGCCAAGTGGAGCATCGTGCAAGGCATCGGCGACATGTCGGGCTTCAAGCCACCCAGCATGACCATGCCTTCGAACTGACCCTCGCGTGCGATCGGAAACGTCCAACCGTCGCGCACGTTGAGAGAAACGCTGACACGCTGCAGCACGCGCCGCTGTGTTGCGGTCAGGAGCGTCGCGTTTGTTTCCGCGTTCGAGAACGGCTCCAACCGCTCAAGTGCGCGGGTGATCAGCGGGTGATCGGGGCCGAAACCTTCGCGGTCGAACTCTGCAGCGAAGCCTTGCGGCGCGTCGATGTAGACGATCGCGTTCGCGATGCGACGCGGCAAATCGGTGGTGCGCTTCAGGACGGTCAGGTGTTCGAAACCGTACTGAGCCGCAAACGCCTTCAGTTGGCGCCAGACTTCATTGCCGTTGTTGACGGAGTTCAGTGTCCGCGCGAAACGCGCGGCTTCGGTCGATGGCCCGTGCATAGCAGTCCTCGCAAAAACACAGAGCCTGACGATCAGTGCCAGGATTGGGTTATTTACGAAGGCTGTGCTTTCGCCCTGGAGAGCCTTCTCGGTCGCCCGAAGTTTTCGTCAGTGGAAACACCGACAGGGTAATTAATAAGGCTCCCCTGGCGTTTTGGCTATAGTCTAGAAATGAACTCCAGATAAAAATCGATCACGAGGACGTGATAGTGCCGTTCATCTAAGGTGGCTGAATGTCGGAAGAACTGCCGTCAAACGTTTGAATCACTGCGGTTTTTATGCGCGAATTGGTGATCACGAAGACGAGCAACAATATCATGAGAATCGCCCCGAACCAATAGGGCGCGACGTGGCTCCAAGAATAGAGTCCATTGCCGACCAGCGGCGCGAAGATGAAGCCTGCCGCACCTGCCCCCCCTGTCAGACCCGCCATTGCGCCCTGTTCTTCGGAGGAAACCGAGAGCGAGGCTGCGGCCGCGATGCCTGGACGAAGCATGCCGAACCCTAGCCCTGAGAGCACCAATGCAAATGACAGTAGGCCATAGTTCGGGGACACGACGACGAGCAGGTTCGAGATGATGGCCACGATGATGCCGGCGGTGATCAAGAAGCGGGTCGTGAGCTTGAAGCGCTGCACAAGAACGAACTGGGCGAACAACGCCGCGATCGCCATGCCCATGAGTGCCACGCCTGCCAGCTGCTGTGTCTCGGAGATCGAGAGCTTTTGCATGTCGCGGATCATGAAGGCGACCGTCTGGGTCGGGATCGAGCCTGCGGTGCCTTGCATGACCGCGAAGACCACGAACGGCAAAACGCGCGGATCGAACCAGGAGAGCGCCTTCTCGACCTTGCGCTGATGTGGAGCCGAGCGTTCGGGCAGGAGCAGCCATACGGCAATCGCCGAGACGAAGGCCATGAACGCTACGAAATAGAGCGGAGCCACGACGCCGAATACCGTCAGGGCGGCGCCGACGCCTGGCCCCACTGCCGCGCCGAGGCCAAAGGCCGCGTTCAGCATGGCGATGCCTTCGGTGCGTTCGGAGGCGTTCGTGCGGTCGGCGATGTAGCCTTGGGCCGCCGGATAGGCGCCCGCGCCGAACAGGCCGTAGATCGAGCGGGTCGCCACCATCAGCGGGAAAATCAGCGCCGCGGGAATCATGTGCCAGAGACCGAACTGCAAGACGCTGGCGAACGTGAATGTGGAGATTGCGAAGGCTGCGATGCCGATCAAGATGACGGGACGGCGGCCCCACACGTCGCTACGCGCGCCCCAATAGGCGGACGAGAAGACCCAGAGCAGTGCCGAGACGGCGAAGACGGCGCCGACGCCGATCTCGGTGAGGCCCAGATCCTTTGCGAGCGGCGGCAGCATCGCGAACATCACGGTCTGTCCGAGACCGTTCGCGATTAGGCTCGTGAACAGCAGCGCCATCGCGCGGCGGCGGCCGGCTGCTGATGTTGTGCCGTCTGCGTTTTCGGGCGCGAAGCCTTCGCGTGTGCGGTCGAGCCAGCTTTTGGGTTCGCTCATCTGCTTGGTGTGCCCGTGGCATGGGCCAGCGCGCAGATGACAAAAGCGCGCAAGCTATCGTGCGACCTTAGTTCTCAAATTCTTCGCCGCCGGGCAATTGGCGCAGTTCCTTCACGCGCGCCTTGGTCATGTCGGCCATGCACAGCACTTGCGCCAGCGGCGCGTGCGTGCCGCCGTAGTAGATTTGGTACTGGTACTTGCAGTTCGCGTCGCGGAACGAAACCCAGGCGCGTTGCGCGTCGCGTAAGATGGCTTCGTTGTCCGGCATGTTCTCGTAGCCGGGCGTGGTCTTTGTCGAGCGGTACCATTTGCGCGCCTCGGCGAGCGCTTTGTCGTATGCGACGTTGAGTTCGGCGTCGGCTTTTTTGAAGTCTTCACCGGCGCACATTTTCATCTCGTAATTCGTTTACGGGTCTTTGCAATCCGCGTGTGCGAAGCCGGCAGATGCCAGAGCCAAGAGAGCGGCGATCACGAGGCGCATCTAGTTTTCCTTCTTCAATCTGATTTGTGAGGTGTCGCTGCGGCCATCGGCGTCGACGACAGTGATGCGGGCGAAGCCTTCGCCATCGGG
>JANLXP010000176.1:0-1443 GCA_031365165.1 Alphaproteobacteria bacterium | reverse complement strand
TCGGCGGCAGCGCGCGCGTTGCGTGCGGGGCGATGGTGACGAAGATCAAGCACGCTCCGCACGCGGTCGCTGGCCGGTTGGTAGAAGACGGTTTGCTCGGACATTGCAGCGTGGAAGTCTTCGATGCGGGTGCCGAGGCGGACTTCGAACGCGTCGATGCCGCAACGACTCATGAAGAGCCACTGGTCGCGCAAGACTTCACCGACGGCGCGGAGTTCGCCGTTGAAGCCTAAGCGTTGGCGAAGCTGACGCGCCCAGGAATAGCCGCGGCCGTCTTTGAACTTCGGGAACTCGAGTTCGATCAACGCAAAATGATTTACGTCAGCGGCAAGTGCCTCGGGCGATTGGTCGGCGGTTAGGCGAATGCCGAGTGGCGTGTTGCGGGCGAGCAGCGCGTCGCGCTCAGCTTGGAAACGCTTCAGCGAGACGACGATCGCGCCTTCCGGCAGCGGCTCTTCGTCGGCAACGCGGACGAACGCGTTCTCGACGAATGCGTTGTCTTTAATGAGCGGCATAGAGTTTCTCCCGGAACGGCTGAACGCCGAGGCGGCGGTAGGTGTCCAAGAAGCGTTCGCCCGGTTGGCGTGCGCCGAGGTAGGTGTCGATGAGTTTCTCGATGGCGTCGGGGACGTCCGCTTCGCCAAATGCCGGGCCTAAGATCTCGCCGACCGAGGCGTCTTCGGCGCCAGAGCCGCCCAGCGTGATCTGGTAGTACTCGACGCCTTTCTTATCGACGCCCAGGATGCCGATGTGACCGACGTGGTGGTGGCCGCAGGCATTGATGCAGCCAGAGATCTTTAACTTCAACTCGCCGATGTTGCGTTGGCGGTCGAGGTCCGCGAAGCGTTTCGAGAGCGCTTGGGCGATGTTGATCGAGCGCGCGTTCGCCAGGTCGCAATAGTCGAGGCCGGGGCAGGCGATGATGTCGGTGATGAGCGCGTGGTTCGCGGTGCCGAGGCCCGCCTTATCGAGCGTTTGCCAAAGTTCGAGCAAGTCGCGTTGGCGGACGTGCGCGAGCACCAGGTTCTGCTCGTGGCTGACGCGGATTTCGTCGAAGCTCAAGCGTTCGGCCAGGTTTGCGACCAGATCCATTTGGTCGGCGCTGGCGTCGCCGGGAATGCCGCCAATGGGCTTCAGCGAGATCGTCACGATCGCGTAGCTGGGCACTTTGTGCACTGCCACGTTCGTGTCGAGCCAGGCGGCGAAGGCTTTGTTCTTACGCTGCGCGCTCAGGTCTTCGTTCGTGAGCGTTTCGAAGGCCGGCGCCAAGAAGTAGGCGTTGATGCGGTCGATTTCGGCTTTCGGTAGCGCCAGCGCGCCGTGCAATTTGACCTCGGTAAATTCGGCTGCGACCTGACGGCGCATTTCGTCGGCACCGATTTGGTGCACGAGGATTTTGATGCGCGATTTGTAGAGGTTGTCGCGACGGCCGTACTGATTGTA
>JANLXP010000142.1:0-4632 GCA_031365165.1 Alphaproteobacteria bacterium | reverse complement strand
ATCGAGAGCTATCTCCCGGCGCAGATGTCGGCGGACGACGTGCGTGCCGCGATCAAGGCCGCTGTCGCCGCGACCGGGGCTGCTTCCGTGAAGGACATGGGCAAGGTGATGGCGGAGCTCAAGACCAAGTTCGCGGGCAAGATGGATTTTTCGAAGGCGAATGTTGTGGTCAAAGAGGTTTTGACCGGGAGCTAATCCTCTTTGTCGGTTGACGGAGTGAGATGCGATTTACGCCGCGGTTTGTTGAGGAGCTTCGCGACCGGGTCCGGGTGACGGATGTTGTCGGGCGTAAGGTGAAGCTTGTCCGGCGCGGGCGGAATTTCACGGGGCTTTGCCCGTTTCACAACGAGAAGACGCCGTCGTTCTCCGTGAATGCGGAGAAGGGGTTTTACCACTGCTTCGGCTGCGGTGTGCACGGCGACGTCATTTCGTTCGTGATGGAGACCGAGGGGCTTTCGTTTCCGGAGGCGATCGAGAAGCTCGCCAGCGACGCCGGCATGGAGCTGCCCGCGCGCGACGCGCGTGACGACGAGCGCGAGAAGGCGCGGCGCTCGCTCTATGATGTGATGGAACTTGCTGCCGCGTTTTTCGAGCATGAGCTGCAAGGCGCGCGCGGTGCGAAAGCGCGAGGCTATCTCGACGGGCGGCAGTTGAGCGGACCCAAGGTCGAGCCGTTCCGGTTGGGGTTTGCGCCGGATTCGCGGAGCGCGCTGAAGGAGCATTTGGCGGCGAAGGACGTCAGCGTCGAGGAGATGGTCGAGGCGGGGCTTCTGGTCGCGCCGGACGACGGCGGCGTGCCTTACGACCGGTTTCGCGGGCGTGTGATCTTTCCGATCATCGACGCGAAGGGTCGCGTGATCGCGTTCGGTGGACGGACGCTCGATCCCGACGGCAAGCCGAAATATCTGAACTCGCCCGAGACGCCGCTCTTCAAGAAGAGCGCGGTGCTCTTCAACTTCGGACCAGCGCGCAAGGCTTGCGCAAGCGGGGCGATGTTGATCGCGGTCGAGGGCTACGTCGATGTGATCGCGCTCGTAGCGGCGGGGTTCGAGGGTGCTGTGGCGCCGCTTGGCACGGCGTTGACTGAAGAGCACTTGCAGATGATGTGGCGCATCGCGCCGGAGCCTCTGCTTTGCTTCGATGGCGATGCGGCCGGCATCAAGGCGGCGCAGCGCGGGATCGATCTGGCGCTGCCGCTGCTCGAGCCTGGGCAGTCGTTGCGCTTCGCGTTGCTGCCCGGCGGCCAAGACCCGGACGATTTGATCCGCGCTCAAGGGGCGGGGGCGATGCAGACGGTGTTGAACGAAGCGGTCGGTCTTGCCGACATGTTGTGGCGGCGGGAGATCGAAAGTGCCGATCTGGCGACGCCCGAGCGGCGGGCCGGTGCCGAGCGCAATCTCATGAAGTACATCGACGGCATCGTGGAGCCCAAGGTGCGCGAGCACTATCGGACCGCGATGCGCGAGCGGCTTCGGGCCCTGTTTCAGCCGGGCGAGCCGCAGCGCCAGGGTGGGGCGCAGGGGCGGCGCGAGCCGTGGTCCCCAAACCGTTTCCAGCCCCGCGGCGCCTTCAAGCCTGAGCGGCCGGGGGCACGGCCCACCTGGACACCGCCGGTCAGCGAGGCGGTGCGGCGTTCGGCAGCAGGCCGGGGGCAGGTGCAATCCCACGCCGTCAGCGAGCCGTCGTCGGCGGCTCTAATCCTGGCGGCTTTGAACCATCCGTTCCTTCTCGAAGAGCATTCGGAGGCGATCGCGAACTTGCCGATTTCCGAGGCAAATCTTGACAAAATCAGGCGCGAACTCCTACATGCCGCCTCTTTGGGACATTCCCTTGACAGTCAAGGCTTACGCGACCACCTCAGGCTCAAGGGCCTCGGGGAGGTTTGCGAGCGGTTGGAGCTGCGGCCCATGCTCAAATCCATGGCCATGACGCGGCGCGACGCAACGCATGCGCTCGTGCAGCGGGAGTTCCAACATGCGCTGGCGCGGCACCGCAAGCTCACGGAGCTTGAAACCGAGCATGCGCAAGCGGCCGAGGCATTGAGGCGCGATACGACCGACGAGAACTTGGCGAGGCTTCGCGCGATTACAGACGAACTGAAATCGACGATTGGGGCGGAAGCGGGTCCGCCTGATGTTTTCTAGACCATAGGGTAGGAGGGTTCGATCGCGCGACGATGCGCGTTCCGGGCCTTGGAGCTTTTTGCATTTATCGGAAACGCCGTGACGAAGACGCAGATGCCAGATCGCAAAGCAGCAACAGCAACAAAAGATAAGAAGCCCGAGAAAAAGGGTGCGAAGCCGCCTGTGAAGGTGACTGCGAAAGTTGAAGCGAAAAAGCCTCAAGATTTGAAATCCATCCTCAAGGCGATGGTCAAACCGCTGCCGCCGACGAAGCCGAAACCTGCCAAGTTGGCAGCTTCCATGGACGCGAATGGCGCAGCAAAATCCACGCCCTCACACCCATCCGGACAAACAATGACAAAAGCGACGACGACCGCCGTCAAGGCGGCGCAGCGACCGGGCGTTCAACCAGCCAAGGGTGCTGCGAAGGGCCAGAAGGGCGACGGCGAGGGTCAGACCGAGGAACGCGGCGATCCGCTGCTCGATCTGACGGATGCGGCCGTCAAGAAAATGATCACGCGCGCCAAACAGCGCGGCTTCATCACACTCGATGAGCTCAACAAAGTGATGCCGTCGGAGCAAGTGTCGTCGGAGCAGATCGAAGACACGATGTCGATGCTGTCCGATATGGGCATCAACGTCGTCGAGACGGAAGAGAAGGAAGAAGAGGGTGAGGGCGGCGCCGTTGCGATGGCGCAAGAAGAATCCGCCGTCACGAAGGTCGAAACCGAAGCTGTCGAACGCACGGACGATCCCGTGCGTATGTACCTGCGCGAGATGGGCTCGGTCGAGCTGCTGTCGCGCGAGGGCGAAATCGCGATCGCCAAGCGCATCGAGGCCGGCCGCGAGCTCATGATCGGCGCGCTTTGCGAAAGCCCGCTGACGTTTGAAGCGATCATGGTTTGGCGCGACGAGCTGAACGAAGGCAAGATTCTGCTGCGCGACATCATCGATCTGGAAGCCACCTATGGCGGCGGTCCGGAAGCGAAGGCGATGGCGGCCGAGGGCGGCATCGTTGTGCCGCCGGAGTTCGCGGGTGGCGCCGCTGCGGCGCCGGGCGGTGTTCCAGCCGGGCCACGGCCGTTCGTGTTGCCGAAGCCGGTGTTGCGCGTTGTGCCAGCGCCTGCGCCGAAGCCTGTCGAGCGCAGGACCGATCCGGACGACATCACCAACGTTGAAGCGCCGACGCGCACCGAGGAAGAGGCACCCGAGGAAGACGAAGCCGGCTTGTCGCTGGCCGCGATGGAAGCGGCGCTAAAGCCGAAGATTCTGGAAACGTTCGACGAGATCGCGAACCGCTACAAGAAGCTGGGCAAGCTGCAGGACGCCGAGGTTGAGGCGCATCTGTCGTCGGAAGAACTTTCGACGAGCCAGGACCGTCGCTTCAAGAAGCTGAAGAACGAGACGGTCGAGCATGTGAAGAGCCTCAGGTTGAACAACAACCGTATCGAGGCCTTGGTCGAGCAGATGTACTCGATCAACAAACGCATGATCATGATCGAATCGCGCCTGCTGCGCCTTGCGGAATCGCATGGCGTTGCGCGCGAAGATTTCTTGAAGGAATACGAAGGCGAAGAGCTCGATCCGAACTGGATCCGCCGCGTCGCGCGGTTGACGCGCCGGGGTTGGAAGGAATTCGCACAGGACGAACGCGATCGCGCGCGCGATCTGCGCATGGAAATCCAGACGCAGGCGCAGGAAATGCGCCAGCCGATCACCGAGTTCAAGCGCATCGTGCGCACGGTGCAGAAGGGCGAACGCGAAGCCCGCCAAGCGAAGAAGGAAATGGTCGAGGCGAACCTTCGTCTCGTGATTTCGATCGCAAAGAAATACACGAACCGCGGCTTGCAGTTCCTGGACCTCATTCAGGAAGGCAACATCGGCCTCATGAAGGCCGTCGATAAGTTCGAATACCGGCGCGGCTACAAGTTCTCGACCTATGCGACGTGGTGGATCAGGCAGGCGATCACGCGTTCGATCGCGGACCAAGCACGCACCATTCGCATCCCGGTCCACATGATTGAGACGATCAACAAGCTGGTGCGCACGTCGCGCCAGATGCTGCACGAAATCGGCCGCGAGCCGACGCCCGAAGAACTCGCCGAGAAGCTGGCGATGCCTTTGGAGAAGGTGCGCAAGGTTTTGAAGATCGCGAAGGAGCCGATCTCGCTCGAAACGCCGATCGGCGACGAGGAAGATTCACATCTCGGCGACTTCATTCCGGACACGAACGCGGTGCTGCCGATCGATGCGGCAATTCAGTCCAACCTGCGCGAGACGACGACGCGCGTGTTGGCCTCGCTCACGCCGCGCGAAGAGCGCGTGCTGCGTATGCGCTTCGGCATCGGCATGAACACCGACCACACACTCGAAGAAGTGGGTCAGCAGTTCTCGGTTACCCGCGAACGTATCCGCCAGATCGAAGCGAAGGCGCTCAGGAAGCTGAAGCACCCGAGCCGGTCGCGGAAGCTCAGGAGCTTCTTGGACAACTAACGCCGGAGCGCCAGCC
>JANLXP010000136.1:0-13888 GCA_031365165.1 Alphaproteobacteria bacterium | reverse complement strand
CGGGACGCAGCAGATCACGAAAAAACAGCAGGCCTCCTTTCGCCAGGCACCGGGCGAAAGAGTTGAAGCTTCACCCCACGCCAAAACCGGTCGCTCTAATCGCGGACGCGATCCGCGACGCTTCGCACCGCGGCGACATTGTGTTCGACGGTTTCGCCGGCAGTGGCGCCACGTTGGTGGCTGCCGAACGCACAGGCCGCGTCGGATACGGAGTCGAGATCGACCCGGGCTATTGCGACGTCATCGTGAACCGCGTGGGCCAGGAGGCGGGCGTTGTGCCGGTGCTGCAGGCGACCGGGGAATCCTTCGAAATTGTAGCGGCGTCGCGTAGGCGCGCGCTGGAGAATGTTCCTGTCTAATTCGGAGAACGAAACCGGTTACAAACGGCCGCCGGTCGGATCGCGGTTCAAGAAGGGCCAGTCGGGGAATCCGAAGGGCCGATCCAAGGGCACGCGCAATTTCAAGACTGATGTCAGGGAAACTCTAGCGCGGCCCGTGCAAGTGACGGAGGCCGGCCGGTCGCGCAGCATTTCGACACAACAGGCCGGACTCGAGCGTTTGCGCGAAAAGGCCCTGCGCGGCGATCAACGGGCGCTCGATCGGCTTCTCGAACTTGCTGAACGCCACGCCGAAGAGGAAACGGCCGCGCTCGCCGAAGGGAGGCTTTCCGATCAGGAATCAGAAATCCTCGCCGACTACGCGGCCCGCATTCGCGAACAGGCGATCGCAGAGATCGCGGCGGGCGCGCCTGTCAAATCAACAGCAACAGCCACTGAAACCGAAGGCGTCAACCCGTCAGCTGAGTCCCTACCGGAGTTACAAAACAAATGACCCTCGATCTTTACCGCGCCGTCTTGCGCAATGATTTTGTGAGTTTCATCCGTCAGTCGTTCGCTACGACCGTGCCGGGCCAAAACTTCCACATGAATTGGCATGTAGACGCCCTGGCGCATGTACTAGAACGCTGCCGCCGGGGCGAGATCAAACGTCTGATCGTTCTGATGCCGCCGCGCAATCTGAAATCGATTGCGGTCTCTGTCGCCTTCCCGGCGTTCCTTCTTGGTCATGATCCATCCGCCAAGATTATCTGTGCGAGCTATTCGCAAGAGCTTGCCAACAAGCATGCGCGCGATGGCCGGGCCGTCATGGAAAGCGATTGGTACCGCAGCGCCTTTCCGCAGACGCGCATGGGCGCGGAGCGGGCGGCGGTGCACGACTTCCAGACAACCAAGCGCGGCGGCCGGCTGGCGACATCGGTCGGCGGCACGCTGACCGGCCGCGGCGGACGCTACATCATCATCGACGATCCGATGAAGCCGGACGAAGCGGCATCGGAGACGGCGCGTCTCGCGGTCATTGATTGGTTCAAGAACACGGTCTTGTCGCGCCTCGACGACAAGTCGCGCGACGTCATCATCGTCGTCATGCAGCGGGTGCACGAAGACGATTTGGCGGGTGTTTTGATGCAGGACCCGAGTTGGCATGTGCTCGAACTGCCGGCGGTCGCCGAAGCCGACGTCGAGGTGCCGCTGACCTTTGGGCGCACGAAGCTGCGCCGTGAGGGCGAGGTGCTCTCGCCGACTCGCGAGCCCATCGAAGTTTTGGAACAGCTCAAGCGTACGATGGGGAGCTACGACTTTGCTGCGCAGTACCAGCAGCGTCCAGCGCCCAAGGGCGGCGGCCTTATCAAGTGGGTCTGGTTCAAGACCTATGTCCAGCTCCCAATCAGGCAGCCTGGTGATCGGATCGTGCAGAGTTGGGACATTGCCCATACGATCAGCGAGACCGCCGACTACTCTGTCTGCACGACCTGGCTCCTGCGGGGTCGCGTGTCGTATCTGCTCCACGTTTTGCGCAAGAAACTCGAGTACCCCGAGCTCAAAAAACTTCTGATCGCCCATGCGCTCGCCTACGACACTTCGACCGTGTTGATCGAGAACAAGAGCGCCGGTCAGCCCTTGCTGCAGGAACTCAAGCAAGTTCCCGGCCTCTACGTTGTCCCGTGCGATCCGGAGAACGACAAGGAAACGCGCATGTACGCGGAGACGCCTCAGATTGAATCCGGCGACGTTGTTCTTCCTACGGACGCGACATGGCTTGCGGACTTCCGTGCCGAGATCTGCGCCTTCCCCAAAGGCAAACACGACGACCAAGTCGACAGCGTTTCGCAGTATTTGAATTGGGCGCGTGAGCAGCAACAGATAGTGGTGCCCCGCCTGTATTCACTTGGGCCATCCACCCCACCCGGGCAAATTTACCGCGGCGGCTCGCTTTCGGATTTTATCAGGCGGGGGTGAGGCCGTAAGCGAACGCATCGATGGCGTGCGCCGCTACGGGCAGCCCGGGCCGACCATGCACGCGCGCAACCCGCTATTTCCGTTGAAAAGCGCCGTCTTGCGCGCCCGAACTGAGCAAGAAAATTACCTCAATTCCACTCGACTTCGGCGCACAGGGAAGCGTTGCTGGGGTCGTCAAAAAGAAAGTGTGAACGATCATGAACAAAGCTAACGACACCACCATCGAAGCGGCGATCAAAGCCAATCTTGGCGCGCTCGCCGAGCTGCTTGCAGATGCGGCGAACGGGGCGCGAGAAGCCTGCGGCCATGCCGACGCCGGTGAACGCAACATCGCGATCGGTACGATCGTGGACCTTGATCGATTGCTGGCCGACGCCATCGCACTGCACGGCGCGACAGTCGCGCTTCATCGCCGCGCGCAACACTAGCGCCAACGAAACCGGCTTCGCCGTCGAGTCACGGCTCAAGCCCCACTGCCCCGCAGCGCCTCTCGGCCTCCCGGGGCTTCCCTCAGTGACGGCGCTCATGCCGTCGCAAACTGATGAGGGAAATCATGACTACGAAAGTGAACACGAAGAAAGCCGCGAGCGCGATGCCCGTGCCGCAGGCTCCGTCTGCGTCGAAGGCAGCGACCAAGAAGGCGCGCGCACCCCAGGTCACGCCGGAAACGAACAACAGTGCCAGCACAGCCCGCACCGCAAAAGCCGTTGCGGCGCCACGCATTAGCAAGATCGATACGCTTGTTCAGATGATGCGCGCGAAACACGGAGCGTCGATCGAACAGTTATCGAAGGCGACCGGTTGGCAGAACCACAGCGTGCGCGGCGCCATATCGGGCAACATCAAGAAGAAGCTGGGCTTGAACGTCACGAGCGCCGCCGTGAACGGCGTCCGCACCTATCGCATCGTCAAGTGACGAGCGCGTCCGATGAATCATTTGAAATCGAAGAAGGCGCCCGGCTCAGCCGGGCGCGCTGCTATCGGGCCTGCAGTTGACCCGGTGGCTCTGGAACTCAGGCATCTCGAAACGCTTGGCGTTGAGGCCCTGCGCGAATTGTGGACGCGACGCTTCCGAACGGCCCCACCTGTGATCCGCTCGGGTGATGTCCTGCGCCGCCTTATCGCCTGGAAAATCCAGGTCGAAGCCTTCGGCGATCTCGACACCGAGGCCTACGCAAGGATTCGGGCACTCATGCGCACGGGTCGAAACGGTGCTGCCGTCGCAAGCGCGGCGACCGTCACCTTGAAGGCGGGCTTGATCCTGGTCCGGGAATGGCGCGGTGTCGAGCATCGCGTTCTCGTTGTCGACCATGGGTTTGAGCATCGGAACAAGCGCTACAAGAGTCTCTCCGAGGTCGCGCGCGCCATCACCGGGACACATTGGTCGGGACCCAGGTTCTTCGGGCTGGAGCCCAAACAGGCGAGTTCGCGCGGCGGGGACAAACCATGACGGCCAAGCGTCCGGTCCGCTGCGCGATCTATACCCGAAAGTCGACTGAAGAAGGTCTTGATCAGGCATTCAACTCTCTCGATGCCCAGCGCGAGGCCTGCGCCGCCTACATCAAGAGCCAGCTAAGCGAAGGCTGGCGGTCCGTCACCACCAAGTACGACGACGGCGGGTTCTCGGGCGGCAATATGGAACGGCCCGGACTGCATAAACTCCTCGCCGACATCGATCACGGCAAGGTCGATTGTGTCGTAGTTTACAAGATCGACCGCCTGACACGATCGCTTGCCGACTTCGCGAAGATCGTGGAACGCTTTGACCAGCGAAACGTCACGTTCGTCTCCGTCACCCAATCGTTCAACACCACGACGTCCATGGGGCGGCTTACGCTCAATGTGCTTCTCTCCTTCGCCCAGTTCGAGCGGGAGGTAACGGCGGAGCGGATTCGAGACAAGTTCGCAGCATCAAGGGCCAAGGGCAACTTTATGGGAGGTAATCCACCGCTGGGCTATGACGCGCGGGACCGCAGCCTCTTAATCAACCAGGGTGAAGCCAAGACTGTTCGGATGATCTTCAAACGCTACGTACAGTTGGGATCAATCGGCAAACTCAGACAAGAACTCGAAGCCAAGGGGATCAAGACCAAATCCTTCGTCTCCACGCGCGGGAAACAAATTGGCGGCGGGCGGTGGTATGTTGGTCCGCTTCGGCACCTGCTGCGCAATCCGGTTTACGTGGGGCTCGCCGTTCACAAGGGGCGCGCCTACGACGGGCAGCACGAGGCGATTATCGCAAAGGCGCTCTTCGACGAGGTTCAAGTTCATCTCACCAGCGGCACGCGCACGTGGCGGCGCAAGCGTACCATCGAGGCCTCCGGCCTTCTGACCGGTCTCATCTTCGACGACAAGGGCAATCGGATGAGCCCGCAATGGTCGGTCGGGCGCAGCAACACCAAGCACGGCTTCTATGTGAGCCAAGCGCTGCTCCAGCGGCGCAAGGATACTGCGGGCTCCCTACCCCGCGTCTCCGCACGGCTGATCGATGGGCTAGTAATGCGATGTGTCAACGCTGTTCTCCCCTTTGATCCAGTCCCGAGATTGGAAAGCAAAGACGGAGATGCCAACGTTTCACCGGACGCGCGTCGCGACCTCGCGACACGCCTGCACACTGTCATTGCGAAAATTACCGTCAGTGCGGATGACGTGGCGCTGGAAGTGAACGTGGACCGAACCTCGGTCGATCAGAAGCGCGGCTCAAAGCGCAGGCACGACCCGTTGGAGGCTGCTTTGCCCGCCAACTCGATCGTGAGACAAGACGGGCAACGGCTTCTCATCAGCATACCCGGCCGCCTGAAACGCTACGGCGGAGCCAAACGTGTCGAAGGCTGGACCAAAGACGACTGGTCGGTTGCCCAGCGCATCGACAGGACTCTCCTCAAAACGCTGGCTCGCGCACATCGCTGGCGCGAGGCGATTGAGCGTGGCGATATCAAGAGCGTCGACGATCTTGCGGCCCACGCTGGGCTGGACAGGCGCCGTGTGCGTGAACTGCTCCGCCTCGCCTTTCTCGCACCCGATATCCAGGTGGCCATTCTTGACGGCCGCCAGCCTGCTGGGCTCAGCCTTGAGAAGCTGAGCCAACTCGGCCCGCCCGCCGCGTGGCAAGCGCAACGCAAGGCGCTTGGTCTCGGCCCCGCGGACAACGCCCGTTCGTAGTGCATGGCGTGAGTGTCTCGATTGGGGTGCTATTCCATCGCTCGTTATCATTTTGGCCGTTGTTGGCCCTTTGCGGACATTCGCCGACTCCGGATCATGCGGCTGGCGCGGACACGGGCCCCTCTAACACGGTGCGCATTTTAAGTGCGAGATCGTCGAGTGTGTAAGGCTTGGGTAGAAAGTTGGCGCCCTTGGCAAGCGACCGATTGTGAACCACTGATTCACGCGCGCAGCCGGTGGTGAACAGCACCTTGAGGTCGGGCCAGCGCCGCGTTGCTTCATCGGCCAACTGACGTCCGCTCATGCCGGGCATGATCATGTCGGTGAACAGGCAACCGATTTCGGGATGCTGGTCGAGCTTGAGCAGCGCGTTGGTGCCGCCGTCGGCATGAATGATCGTGTAGCCAAGCTCGCGCAGGCCGGCCACCGTCACTTCCCGCAGGCGCCGTTCGTCTTCGACCACGAGGATGATCTCGCCGGCATGCCCGCGCGGAATGAGCGTATGAGGTTCTGCTTCGGGCACCGCGTTGTTGTCGCCGACGAAGCGCGGCAGATAGACTTTGATCGTCGTGCCTTTGCCGGGTTCGGAATAGATTTTCACGTTGCCGCCGGATTGCTTGACGAAGCCGAACACCTGACTGAGGCCCAAGCCCGAACCCTCGCCCACGGGCTTTGTCGTGAAGAACGGCTCGAAGGCTCGCGCGATCACTTCCGGCGGCATGCCTTCGCCGTTATCGGTGACCGCAATCATCACGTATTGGCCGGGGACAACATCGGCATTCGCGCGCGCGTAAGCGTCGTCGAGGGACACGTTGGCCGTTTCAAGCGTAAGTTTTCCGCCGCCAGGCATCGCGTCGCGCGCGTTGACGCAAAGATTGAGAATGACGTTTTCAAGTTGGCTGGCGTCCGCATTGGTTCGCCAAAGTCCGCCGCCCAGAACGGTTTCGATGATTATGTTTTCGCCGAGCGTGCTGCGCAGAAGCTCGGTCATGCTGGAGATGAACTGGCTGGGGTCGAGCACTTCGGGCGAGAGTTGTTGCAGCCTTGAGAACGCCAGCAGGCGCGCCGTCAGCGCCGCCGAACGCTGGGCTGCGTCCATGGCCGCGTCGAGCAGGCTGGCGATGTCGGTTTCGCCCCGCGCCAAGCGTTTGCGGCACAACGAGATCGCCGACATGACGACGGCGTTCATATTGTTGAAGTCGTGGGCGATGCCGCCGGTGAGTTGGCCGACGGCTTCCATTTTTTGCAATTGACGCACTTGTCCTTCGGCGGTTTCGCGCGCGATCCCTTCGCCGGCGGTTGCGTCATGCGCCGTGTTCAGCGAGATGAGCGCGCTTTTGGTATCGGCGGCATGGAGTACGCGGGCGCCCAGCCCGGCCTGGCGGTCGCGCAGCCAAAGCCACAGCACCCACGCCACCAACGCGATCGGCAGCGTGGCGGCCAACAACAACCATACCGACGTGGCGCCCGCGGAGTCGATGCGCTGTCGCAGCAGAATTTCTTCCCGGCGCTGCATCAAGTGAACCATGTCGCGAATGGCGAACAGCGCGTTGAGGGAATGGACTGGCTCACCGGCCTTGGCGCGCGCCAGGCTGTTCAGGTTGGCCTCGAAATGGTGGTCGCCCAAATCGCGCAGACCTTCAAGCGAGGTTTGTTGCGCCGCGTTGTCCGCGGTCAGCACGACAAGCGAGTCAAGCTCTCGATAGAATTGACCCCGCACTTCTTCCACGAGGTCGATGTAGGTTTGATCGCGGGTCAGCAGGTAACCGCGTTGTCCCAATTCGGCGTCCTGAATCGAATTGAACGCGCGCGCAAGTGCGCCGCCGACCTCCTCGGTGTGGCGTATCCGATCCAACTGCGAACGGTAGAGCGCGGTCAGCGCGATCAGGCCCGCGACCGACAACACCAAGACCGATGCCGATATGGCCGGCAAGAGCGACACAATGCGCTGCGACGGGGTCAGGCCGAATAGGTTTGCGGCACTGGCGCGAAGGCGCGCGCGCATCGATGAATTCGGCGAAGGTGGGGTCGAAGAAATCTGAAGGTAACCTTCTCGCAAACGCGCGCGACCGAAACCGCACCCTGCGCTCTAAAGACCCAATGGTCCAGGTTGCGCAAACGGCGCTCTTGAGCGGGAGGGATGCGCGTTAACCTTCGTCGAACGGTTCGAGTGTCGCTTTGCGGCGAATTCCGGCCGTTGGGTCCGTGCGCATCGACTGTCATTGGTTGGCCCGTTCCTGCCGTTCGCCTCACTTCACGGCAAAGACGCGATGGATGACGCCGCCGCCGCCGGTGCGAGACTTGGTGACGCAAATGAGCGTGTTGAGCCATGCATATCTTACGTCGCCGACCTCGAAGCGCGGACTTGCGCGGAAGTAATAGCGCGACGAGCCCGCAGGATCGTCGGGCTTGGCGAAATCCATCGCGTAGCCCTGATCTTCGGGCGCAAAGCGCATGACCCCATGCCAGTGAACGTGAAGCAGCGCGCCATCATCCGTCTTGAGCGTCATGCGGACGTCGAGTGCGCCCGACCCGTCCGGCCGAATCCGCGCCCAGTCCGCGCCCGAGAAGGGCACGACTTCTCCAGAAAGTCGCGGACCGTCGAACCGGCCGCCGGCCACGGGCACGGTCATGCGAAATCCCTCGGGCGTGGCGCCGACGTTCTGGGGCTCGGCGAGTTTCACGCGCGCCTCAAACAAGAACTCGGTCTCGATTTCAGACATGGTTGCTCCTTCCCGGCTTCACCCGGGCTGATTTGTTGGAAAGACTGACGGCTTGAGAGGTGGTCGCGGCTCAGGGCGGCGGCGAGGAGCGTGGAACGGGCTTACGACGTTGACCTGGGACACCCTGCCTCAAAGGTGAACTCCCGCGTAGCTCAGATGGCGATCGGCCGTAGAGGTCGGCGAAAGCCGCGGTCATGCGCCGGTTACTCGAAAAACCAGCCCGCACCGCGATTTCCGTTATGGGCAGATCGGTGTCGTCCAGGAGACGCTTGGCGCGCTGCACGCGCCGGGTTTTGGCGACCTGGAGCGGCGAAGCGTCGAGGTGTTGTTGAAACAGCCGCAATAGGTGACGCGAGCCAATTCCCAGCCGTTCAGCGAGGGTTTCGACTCCATCTCGATTGAGAGCCCCGGCTTCGATCAGCTTGAGCGCACGCTCAACGGTGGCGCCGCTTCCCTTCCAAGCGGGGCAGAACGGCGCGGTCTCCGGGCGGCAACGAAGACAAGGTCGAAATCCCGCCCGCTCAGCGGCTGCGGCGGTAGGATAAAAGAGGACGTTCTCGCGCTTGGGCATGCGCGCTTTGCAGACCGGCCGACAATAGATGCCGGTGGTCCTCACTCCGACGAAGAACCGGCCGTCAAACGACAGGTCACGCCGCAGCATCGCCTCCTCGCAAATTCGTAGATCAAGCATGTCGAGAAGGTAGCGCGCTTCGCCTGTCACGGGGAATGCTCAACAGGTGATCACGTCCGAATTCGACCGCTCTGGTCGAGCGGCTAAAATCGGCGAAGTCCGGTCTTCGCAGACGCAGTAGCGGGAAGGCATGGTCAGCGCATGTCGGTCATTCGAAGCCGTGCTGGTTCACAGGCATCTTTCTATCATGGCAAGCTCGGCAACACCGCGATCGCGCGGCGCCGAAATGGGACCACCATCCAGTGCCGCAGAGCAGAAGGCTCAAAACTCAAGAAATCCGGCGGACGGATTGACGTGCCGGTCCCCATTTCGGGCATGGAAAGTCCGCTGCGCGCGGGCGTTCGCGGCCAAGTCACCCGCTCGGAGCAGGGTGCGAGCGGATGGCTGGTTGGGGGACTAGGATTCGAACCTAGACAGGCAGAGTCAGAGTCTGCAGTCCTACCGTTAGACGATCCCCCAACGACGGGGCGCCTTCATAAACCCAAGCCTGTACCCCCGGCAAGTCTTCGCGCCCGCGACCGGACAACCTAAATATAGAGACCTCAGGACCGCCTCATGGTCATTCGCGCCGAACACTTCGACTTTCTCTCCAATCTCGACACGCTGACCGCGGTCGTGATGGGCGCCGTGCTGGCGACGGCGGGCGGCTTCATCGGCACGCAAATCGAGCACCGCGTCGACCTCGGCCGGCGCGAGCGTCAAGCCGCGCTCTTCTTCGGCGAGATCATGTCGCTTCTGGGTGTGACCGTCGGGACCGCCAAACGCGCACGCGGCATCGGCGATCCGTTCGGCCCCGTGACGATGCGCTTGCTGAGGATGATAAGGCGCGAACTCGACGTGTACGACCGCAACCGTGAGCGCCTCTTCGAACTTCGCGATCCTGCATTGCGCGCGCGCATCCACACCGCGCTCCTGCGTACGATGATGGGCGTCGAAGGCGCGTTAGAGTCGGCGGACGACGCAACTGATATTCAAACGGAGTTGCAAACGAACCCGGACATTCCGGTCGCCCGGCGCGAACATCTAGAAGCAAAGCTTGCACAGCAGCTCCGCCTACGCGATGGCGGCTTCGACTTCTTGGTCGAAGCTTCCGAACAAGCGGGCCGGCTATCGAAAGAACTGGAACCTATCGCGCGCGTCGACTTCGATAGGCTGGTGAAAGCTTCACGCGACGCTTGAGCGCTCGTTAGTCCGTGATCAGGCCGTAGCCGTAGACCGGATCGCGGCCCGGCGCACCGAGATCGCGCGCCTCCGCCTCAAGCGCATGGATCGCCTGCGCCGCGCGCGCGGCGTCCGGCACATCCATCGACTGCGCAAGCTTTGCTGCCACGATCGGAGAGGCATAAGACGTGCCCGAGACGGTGTCGGTCGAGCCCTTCGTATCCGCCACGCGTCTATCCACACCCGGCGCTGCGAAATCGACGTAATCACCGTGATTGGCGTAGAGATAGACGTTGTTCTTCCGATCGACCGCCGTGACACCCACGACGTTGTCGTAAGCCGCCGGATACTGCGGAGCGCCGCGCGGCCCCTCGTTCCCAACCGCCGCAACGAGAATATGGCCGTTGGCATTGAGCCGCTGGATCATCGCCTCGAGGATCGGGTTGGCAGGCCCCGTCAGGCTCAAATTGATGACCGCAATGTGCATACCGGCGAGCCAGTCGAGGCCGCGCACAATCGCATCGGCAGTGGCGACTTCACGCCCATCCGTCGAGACCGTGAACACGTTCGCCGCAAAAACCGTGGCCCCAGGAGCGGCCTCCGCGATCAGCGAGGCGACGGCCGTGCCGTGGGCGCCCGGCGGCGCCTCGTCACCGGAATCGAACGATCGCGCGTTCACGACCACTTGCTGCAGCATCGGGTGCTTCGCGTTGACCGCAGCATCGACGAGCCCGACTTTCGCCCGCACCCGCGGCCGCGAACCAACCGCTAGCGCAGGCGTTGCAGGCAACGTCAGCGCACCCGACGGCACGTAGACGTGGTTGAACGTCACCAAAGCCTTTGGATCGAACCGCTGCAACGTCTCGAACGCCTGCCGCTCGCTCATGCCCGAAGGAACGGCCACGCGAAGCGCGGAAGCGCCAATCGTTTCCACGCGAAAACTCTCGACCAAGCGGAACCCTTCGCTGATCAGGCGTCGGGCGACGTCGCTGCGCGTGGTGAGCAAAATCGCTTCGCCACTGCGCACGGATTCACCAGCATCGTTTCGAGAAATCGAGACGCGATCTTCGCGCTCAATATGCCCAGATCGAGATTGGCCGGCGTTCGAACTGCCGCCCTCCCCGCCGTCGCTCGAGCTGCCAGAATTTGAAGAGGGTCCGGAATTCTCTGAAGGACCTGAATTATCGCCATCGCCGCCCGAGTGACCAGAATTGTCGGACGGCCCCTCATCGCCGGACGTGGAGTCGCTGTCCGAAGGCCCCGAGTTATCCCCGCCGCCACCCTCGCCGCCGTCCGACGTATCAACATCGTCGTGTCCGCCGGAGTCCCGACCGCTGGTGTCCGTCGAATCGCGTTCTGTGGAATCGTGATCGTGATCGCCGTCACCGTCGCGGCCAGGCCCACTGCTCGCCCGCGCGAACGGCGCCGCCGACAGCGCTAGCAACAAGCACAAAAAAAACCGCAGAAATGGGCTATGCCAACGAACCAACACAGTTAAAACGCCCCGTCCTTAGCGAAGTCGCGAATTCTAGGTTGAACGGCCCCCCAAAGTCGCGGACAAAATTCCTTGGGACGTCGGGAATAACCCGCCCCTCCCGAACGTTCTATGGAAGCTCGCGAGTATGCCTAGTCAACACGAGGATCTTCGGCGCGACCTTGCGGCGCTCCTGCCGCGCCTAAGGCGCTTCGGGATCGCCCTAACGGGGTCGGCTGAGCAGGGGGACGATATCGTACAAGCAGCGGTCGAGAGGGTCTTAACCAAGGCCGCCCAGTGGCAACCTGGGACGAGCCTGGAAAGCTGGACCTTCAAGATCATGCAAAACATCTGGCGCGACGAGTTGCGCCGGCGCAAGACCGACGAACGAAAGCAGGCGTTGAATAGTGCGGGGACAGACGAAACGATCGACGGCCCCAACGTGGCAGAGACCATGTTGATGCTGACCAAAACACGGGCGTGCTTCGCGCGCCTGCCGGAAGACCAGCGTCTTGCGCTGGCGCTGGTGGTGCTCGACGGACGCTCGTATCGCGAGGCTGCCGA
Source organism: Alphaproteobacteria bacterium (assembly GCA_031365165.1). GTDB lineage: Bacteria > Pseudomonadota > Alphaproteobacteria > Micropepsales > Micropepsaceae > SZUA-430. The sequence continues at coordinate 1,816 of JANLXP010000136.1, read as the reverse complement.
TCAACTCGAGATCCCGATCGGCACACTCATGAGCCGCCTCTCGCGCGGCCGCGATGCACTGCGCCGTATGATTGAACAAGGCCAAACGACAACAGAAGCGTTGCAGGCGAACAGGACATGACATTGATCGACGACGACACCTTGATGGCTTTCGCGGACGGCGAGCTCGACGAAGACCGCGCCACGTATGTGCTTGCAGCGCTGGAACAAGACGCGGCCCTCCGCGCGCGCCTGGAGGACATGCAGTCGACGGACGCGCTGTTGCGCGCAGCCGTCGTTCCCACGCTCGATGTGCCGGAGCGCCTAACGAACCTGCTCCAACCGCGCTCAACGATCGTGCGGTTGCCAACGAAGACACCCGGCCAGCAATGGTGGATGCCGGCTGGCGCCGCCGTCGCCGCAGCGCTCGCCGTCTGGATGGCTGGCACAATCACGCTGTCGCAACCCGTCGGCTGGTTGCGCCATGTCGACGATGGTGTCGCGATTTCCGGGCCGCTGGAGGCCGCAGCCATCGGCGCGCGTTCGGGCAGCCTGGTGCGTGCGGGCGATTTGAACATCCACCCCGTCGTCAGCTTCGTCGCAAACGACGGCCGCGCCTGCCGCGAGTTGCACGTGCGTGATAAAGAGATGGCCGCCCGCATCATCGCCTGCCGCGACGTGCAGGAAGATGAGTGGTGCATCGAAGCGTTCGCGAGCATGCCGGTGCACGAGTTTCAGAACACCTATCAAACTGCTGGTGCCCCCCGTAATCCGGTGATCGATGCGGCACTCGCTCGCCTCGGCGTCAAAGCAACGATGGGTGCAAAGGAAGAGAACGAAGCGATCGCGCGAAAATGGTCGGCAAACTAAGACGCTAGGCCGCGCGCGATCACCGCATCGCGATACCGCTGGAACAGTTCGCTCATCTTGTCTGCGTCGGCGGCTTTAAGCTCCGCGTTGCCGACATGCAGATCATGCTCCAACGCCGCTGCCATCTGCGACAGCGCATCGGCGCCCGTCATCGCGCTCGAACTCTTGAACGCATGCACGATCCGAACAGCGTCTTTAGAGGACGGCGCAGTCTTCGCCAACTCGTGCAACTGTTTCAACTTCGCCGAGGTATCGCTGAGATAGGTGTCCATCAACTCGCGGAACACATCATCCGAAGTCGACTTGCGGAACGTATCAAGCGTCGCCCAATTGACCGTTGCCGCATCGGCCGCAGGCGCCACCGCTTCGGCGCGAGCACCTTCGACGCCCTTCACCGCATTCGCAATCGCGGTGAGCAGTTCCTCGGTCTGGAAAGGCTTTGAGACAAACGAGTTCATGCCGGCCGCGCGGCATTCGTTGAAATCGCTGGTCAAGGCGTTCGCAGTCAATGCGACGATTGGCGTTCTGCCCACCTCGCCCTTTAGCATGCGGATCGTGCGCGCAGCCTCAAGGCCGTCCATTTCCGGCATATGCACGTCCATCAAGACCACGTCGTAGCTCACGCGCCGCACGGCATCGACCGCTTCCGCGCCGTTACCGACAAGGTCAGGCGTGATGCCAAATTTCGCGAGCACGGCCTTCACGACCACTTGGTTTGTCGCGTTATCCTCCGCGACGAGCACGCGTACCGGGCGCTCAAGCGCTTTCAGGAACCGCTGGCTCTCGATAAAGCCTTCGTCGACGACGCCGGACGACAGGGCTTCGACTTCCATTTCCGACGCCGCGTGCAACGGAATTTCGAACCAAAACGTCGAACCTTTCCCGAGCGTGCTTTCCACGCCGATTTTGCGGCGGTTCGGCGGGTCGGGCTTGGGCCTAGCGATCGCCCGCAAGCTCGTCACGCGCA
>JANLXP010000105.1:0-6579 GCA_031365165.1 Alphaproteobacteria bacterium | reverse complement strand
GCTTCGAACTGATCAACCTGCATGCCCGATGCGTCGAAGCGTGGCGGCAGGGACTTCTCCCTTGTGAACGCGCCACCTGACGCGTCGCCGAAGTAGAGACCGTCCGGCTCGAGGAAGCCCGCAACGTTCACGAAGATTTTGTCGTCGAGATTGCGGGCCGCAACGACGCCGATCGAGGCGTTCGCGGGAAGGTTCAGCTTCGTGCGGGTCCAGGTCCCGTTCGCGAAGGCGTAAGAATAGAGTGCGCCCTTCACGTTTTCATAGACGGCGACGAGCAGGCGATTGCGCGAGTTCGCGACCTGCTCGATCGATTCGCGCGGGCCCGGTTGATAGATGACGGTGACTTTCGCCGTCGATGCATCGCGCTTGAGGTCGGCCAAAGTGAAGGCGACCAACGCGCCCTTCTGCATCGATGTGCCTTGCCACGTCCAATCGTCTTCGAGCGTGAGCACAAGCTGGCCCGACACCAACGCTTGCACGGACGACTTCAACGGAAACGGCAGACGTTGTGGGCCCTTGTCCGTCGAAAGGTAGTATTCCCTCTCGAAGAACGATGGATAGCGCGCAAAGTTGACGGCTTGCACGGCGCCGTCGGCATCGCGCCACACACCGGCGCCAGCGGCGACGTCTTTCGCGGTGCCGCGATACACTTCGACCGCGTCCTCGATTTTCGTGCCGCGCTTCCACAGTTTGGAGACGAACGGGTAGCCCGCCTCCGTCATTGTGCCCGGACCCCAATCGCGGCCGACATAGAGCGTGTCGATATCCAGCCACTCAACGTCTTGCTTCCCGGCCGACAAGCGGAAGCCGTTTTCGACAAACGACTTGGTCTTCATGTCGAATTCGCGGATCTCGACAGCGTCCTTGCCGCCGTCCGACAATTGGATGAGGCAGCGTGCTTCTTCGGGCTCAAGGCAGGTCGCGCCTTTGTAGACCCAGTTTGCGTTTTCCGCTTTTGCGAGGGCGTCGATGTCGAGCGTGGTTTCCCATGGCGGGTCCTTGCGCGCGTAACCTTCCAGCGTCGTGCGCCGGAGGAGGCCGCGCACATTCGTTTCGTCCTGCCAGAAATTGGTCACCCTGTCGGCGCGGAAGCCCGGCATCGGAATGCGGTCCTTCGCCTCGAGTATCGCGAGGGCTTTGGCTTCCAAGTCCGCGTAGCGCGTGTCGGCCTGGAGGATTTTCAGGGAGCGCTCGTTCTGTGCGCGCACCCAGGTGAGCGCTTTCTCGCCTTCGACCTCTTCGAGCCAAAGGAACGGGTCACTTTCTTCTGCGATCGACATGCCGACGCCTACCAAGAATGCTGCTGAGATGAGTGGAAGAATCAGATTACGCACATTCATTGCCCCCAAACGGAACCGTCGGGGCAAGAGGTAAGCGACCGGCGGGTGCTTGGTCAAACCAATGACAGCTGTTGTCAGGGATTCGCCGATGACGTGCGCGTGATCGCGCCGGTTACTCGGCCGCTTCCTTCATTACAATGGGGGACGGCTGGCGTTGTTCCGGCTTTGCCGGCAACTGCGCTGCGGGAGCGGGTTGCGGCAGCGGTTCGGGGGGCGGGCCCAACATGAGTGCAAGTGCGTCGGAAGCAAAGTGGACGTCGAAGGCGAAACCCAAGCTTTGCGCTCTGGCTGGAACGACACGCTGTGAGAAGAGGAAGATCGAACTCATTTCGCCGAGTATCGTGCGAAGCAGCCAGGCCGGCGCGCTGAGGAACAACGGGCGATTCAACAGCCGGGCGAGCGCGCGCTGGAAGTCTGCGTTGCGGATGGGCTCGGGGGCGGTCGCGTTGATCGCGCCGTGCCAGAGCGGATTGTCGATCGCGGCGAGTAGCATCCGCAGGAGGTCGGCGCGCGCGATCCAGCTCATCCATTGCTGGCCAGAGCCGAACGTTGCGCCGAGACCGAAGCGTGCGGGGAGCGCCATCATCGGCAACGCGCCACCGCTCGCGTCGAGCACCATGCCGATACGCAAGCACACGACGCGCATGCCCAGTGGTTCGGCACGCTTTGCGGCGTCTTCCCAGATGCGGCAGAGGTCGGCCGCGAAGCCCTCCCCTGCCCGCGCGTCTTCGCCCACAACGGTGTCACCTTTGTCGCCGTAGAAGCCGATCGCCGAGGCGTTGACGAGAACGGCCGGCGCGTGGTCGAGCGATTTGATCCAGTTGACGAGATTGTCCGTCAGATCGATGCGCGAGCGCCAGAGTTGCGCACGGCGGCCACGCGTCCACGGCAAGCCTATGACAGGCGCGCCGGCGAGATTGACGATTGCGTCGATGCGGGTTTCGCGCGGGAGCGCGTCGAGGCGTTCGACATGGGTGACGCGGTCAGCGAACATCGCACGCGATTGGCGCGCGTCGCGCACGAGGATCAACACGCGGTCGCCGCGTGCGAGCAGGCGCTCAACCAGCGGCGCGCCGATGAAGCCGGTTGCGCCGGTGACGAGAATGGTTCGGCCGCTCTCTGATCGCGGCGCGGCGCCCAACGGTGCCAGTTTGCCTAGCGTGTAGACGGCGATCGCGTTGCGGATGGAGAACGCTAGGACACCGACAGAGGCGAGCGTGAAGAACCACGAGAGCAGACCGTGGGATGTGAATACCACGGTTGCGGGTGCTAACGTCTGCGCGACGAGCCACGGGATCGTTAGGCCGAGGAAGCTGCCGTAGAGCACAGCTAGAACCGTGTGCAGTACGCGCTCGAACGGCGGCAGGCGGCGCGTGCGATCTTCTTCCAGGAAGTCAGTGACGGTGACCGCGACTTCAACGATGAGGAGCATCAGGACGACGGCGGCGAAGATGCCCCTGGGTTCCATCCAGGCGAAAACCAGAAACAGCACGGCGTAGATCCCTTCGCGCGTGCTGTGCAGCGTTAGTTCGCGGCGGGCCGACGGTTTCGACGGCAAGCGCTCGGTGATCTCGTGGTGCAGCACGTTGTCAAGCGCGCCGAGGATCGTTTGTGCAGCCAGAATAATGAGCGCGGTCAAGGTCACGACACGGGATCCTTGAACACGCCGTCTTGAAACACGGTCCGGCCCAGCCACGGATGATCGAACGTCAGCGTGAAGCGAAACGTGCCTTCACCCAGATCGGTGTGGCGGACTTCGGCGATGCCGGGGGTGAGCCATATCGGGAGTTCGATGCTGACCCCACCCATTCGCCAAAAGAAACGGCGCGAGCGGAAGACGAGGCTGCCATGGTCGGCGGACACATCCAGCAACATCGTCCATCCGCCCGCGCAGCATTCGAACAGGCGCCCGTCTTCCGACAGACGCTTGGTCGAACGCACTTCGAACGCCAAGCCCAGCGGCCCGCGGTATTCCCGCGCCCATGAAATGCCACCGTCCTTGGCGCCGACGCGAACGGTTGCGCGCGCTTCACCCGCGAAGAGCGGAAGCGGCGAACCGAAAGGAAGCAAAGCCCACGCGAACGCCCTGCCCGCCCACGTCAGATGTGTGGTAGCCGCGCCTTCGTAGATCGCGGGCGTGGATTTGGAAAAACGTGCGCGCACGGCTTCGGGCAGCGAGGCCCAAGCGCGGGCTCCTAGAATGCGGGCAATCGTGTCGCTGTGGTCGTGGCCCTCGTCTGCGACTGCGCGCGGACCGCCCCACAGCACTTTCGTCAGAGCGAAAGCCATGACGATCTCCTATCTGGAGGCGATGAGGCGGACGACGCCCGCGCCCATCTTGATCAGGCGTTGCAAGGTCGGCTTCGGGACGCGGCGCATCTGCTCGTACCAACCAGTCATACGCTCGATGAAGCCCAGCATTTCGGTGACGCGCTGTTTCACGTCGGCCGGCGTTTCGGGATCGGTCTCTGCGAGGTCGCGCGCGGCACGCAGCACTTCAAGCGTCGGGTCGATCTCGCGTTTCTTGCGCGCGTCGACGATCGTTTGCACGACGTCCCAAGTATCGCCCTTTGCCTCGTAGTAATTGCGGCGGTCGCCGATCGTGTGGATCAGCGTGACGAGGCGGTAGGTTTGGAGCTCTTCGAGCGAGGTCGAGGCGTTCGAACGGGCGATGCCTAACGTTTCGGCGATCTCTTCCGCGTTCATGGGACGCCCTGTGAGCCAGAGCAGCGCGTGGATCTGCGCGACGGAGCGGTTGACGCCCCAACGCGCGCCCATTTCACCCCAATGGAGCACGACTTTTTCGATGACGGGCGGCAGCGGCATGGGACACCTGCCTGTTCTTTCTGTCTTGACAGAAACTACTGACAGACAATCCCCTTTTCAAGGGCCGGATTGCGCGGCGCGCGGACGCAGCGGCCTTGTCCACAGTCGAAACGCGCTACTGGGGGTGGAGCAATGGGTCGCAGACTCTAAAACGCGCAGTGGTACGTTCTCTTGAACCTGCGACTGTTGCTTTCCACGTTAAGCCTGCGCCGATTCCGGAACGGGGCGACACCAATTTTGAGGAGCTAGGACTATGGGACGGTTTTTAGCGTTTTTGCTTGTGTTCGTACTGGGTGGGGCCATCGGCCTATTTGTCGGCGGCTTCGGCGGCGCGGCGGCCGGCGGTTATTTCGGCGCGTGCAAGGCGGTCGATACTGCGGTTGCTCAGGGCGGACTGACGCAAGAAGAAGCGAACGCCACGATCAAAGTGATCGCGGGCGAAGTCGGCATCAAGGCCGAACAGAAGCAGCAGATCGTCGACGCGCTCAAAAAGTCGAACCAGCCGGCGACGCCTTGCTCGACTGCAATCGAAGCCCTGTAAGCGGCTGAATTGCTGGGACGCGCGCGGCTGCAATCGCGGCCGCGCGACACCCTTCTCGACCGCCTCAAAACAACCGGCGGTTGTGTGCGCTTTTCGCGGTAACGGACGGGTTCACTCGGACGTGAACCACCTCTCGTTGTTTTAAGCAGTGTGTGTCCCCGCATTCGTGTTTCCTTCGTCGAAAGACGTCGCGGGGGGATACGTGTACGCTCGTTTCATAGCCAAGCTCGCTTGCGCGGGCGCGGGATTTATTGTCTGCACGGCCGTTGCGTCGGCCGCAGATCCGGCGCCAGCGCGCGACTTCGCCACCTATCAGCCGACTGCGCCTGCGGTGCGGATTCAGCCTTCCGAGGCGCCGAAAATCGACGGCAATTTGTCGGATGCGGCGTGGGCCAAGGCCCCCGTCATCGATGAGTTCTACCAGCTTGAGCCGAAGGAAAAGCAGCCGGCGAGCGAGCGCACCGAAGTGCGGGTGCTGTTCGACGAGGACAACATCTATTTCGCGTTCCACGTCTACGACCGTGAACCGGAAAAGATCACCGCGTCAGTCAAGGCGCGCGACGGAAACCTAAGCCAAGACGATTTGATCCGGATCTATCTCGATCCCTACATGACGCGACGCGACGGTTACCTGTTCGAGGTGAACCCACTCGGTGCGCGCTTCGACGGCTTGCTGCAGAACAACAGTGACGTGCTCGGCGAATGGGACACGATCTGGCACGCGAAAGCGCGCATCGTGGAGGACGGCTGGATTGCAGAAGTCGCCATTCCGTTTCGCAGCATCTCTTATGACCTCACCAAGGGCAATTGGGGTTTCGATCTCTTCCGCCTGATCCGCCGCAAGGGCGAACGTATCCGTTGGGCACAGATCGACAACCAACGCACGTCGCGCGATATTTCACGCTCGGGTACGTTGACTGGTGTAACCGGTACGGCGCAGGGACTGGGGCTCGACCTTCAGCCGTTCCTTGCAGCGCGGTACAAACACGAGTGGCGAGTTCCGCGGGAAGACGACGTGACGCTCGAGCCTTCTGGCAACCTTTTCTACAAAATCACGCCGGCGCTCACCGGTACGCTGACGTTCAACACCGACTTCTCGGACGCGCCGCTGGATCAACGGCAGATCAACACCGGGCGGTTCGGCCTGTTCTTCCCCGAGACGCGCGACTTCTTCCTGCAGGACGCTGCCGTGTTCGAGTTCGGCGGCAACAACATGAACAACGACGTGAACGGTCGCCCGTTCTTTTCACGCAATATCGGTCTTGTGAACGGGATACCCGTCGACATTGTGGCGGGCGGAAAGCTCTCGGGTCAGCTTGGTGATCTCGGCATCGGTGCGCTCATCGTCGACACGACGGGCACGCCAACGACTGATAATCAGATTCTGTCGGCCGCGCGCTTCACGCTCCCCGTGCTTGAACAATCGAAGATCGGGCTGGTGTTCACGAATGGCGACCCGTCTGGGGCCACGGAAAACACCGTTGCCGGTGGCGACTTCCAGTTCCGCAATTCGACCTGGTTCGACGGCAAGACGTTGCAGGCGGACTTCTACTACGACCGCAGCTTTTCCAGCGCGTTCGGCGACGACGACTCGTTTGGCGCGCAGCTGGCGTTCCCGAACGAGCCGTTCAGCACGCGCTTTCAGTTCAAGCAAGTCGGCGAAAACTATGCGCCCGCGCTTGGCTTCGTGAACCGACCCGCGATCCGCTACTACGACAGTAACTTCGTGTATCGGGGGCGTCCGACGGATTCCTGGATGCGCTTCTGGGAGACCGGCACCTGGTACAACTTCGTCACCGACCTGAACGACAAGCTTGAATCGCAGGAGAACGGCACCTGGTCGGAAGCGGGGATCAGCGCCCACCGTCGTCT
>JANLXP010000096.1:0-1862 GCA_031365165.1 Alphaproteobacteria bacterium | reverse complement strand
CTTTGCATCGGGCATGCGCGTGGTGACGTTCACGTAGATCGGCGCGGCCAGAACGCCCGGATTGTCTTGGCGGACGATATAGACCTTCGCCGTGCCTGGCCCCGGCGAGACGATGCGAATGCTCTGGCGAATGTCGATCGGGCAGGTGGTTGCATTTGTGGCGCGCGCGAAGCCGAGCTCGGCTGTCAGCGGCCGGTATGGCGACAGCGTCCGCTTCGGCGCGCCCGGCGTGCGTTGCGGCGCGCCGGGTGTGCGCTGCGGTTCCGCCACGGATTGCGACGTGGCAATGCAGCGGATTCTGGCCTGCACCGTGCGGTCGAATATGCGCCAGCGCGTTTCGTTGTTCGTGATGCCGCGAACGGCTTTGACGCCCACCTGGGCATCCAACGTGGAGTCCAATTCGAAGGCGCCTGATGTGCCGCCGCCGCTCGCGTGCGCTTGAGCGCATCTGGCTGCGGCCGCCATGCCGGGAATGCCCAGGTCACCCGCCGTGAGGCTGCGAACGCTTGGGTCGATATTCACTTCGCGTGCGGCCGAATTCCAGTCCCCGTTTTCGTATACCGTCCATGCCACTGTGATGGCCGGGATTCCAAGTTTGATGAGCACGATGCGCGAGCCGGCGTTGACCTTGGTGGCGACACGCAGGCGAAACTTGATCGGCGCATTTGTCGCTTGCCAGGTGCCGGTCGCATTCGACGCGGTGATAACCGGGACTGTGGCGCGCCCGTCCTTGTTGCTGAGGGTAACGTCCACTTTCTGATAGTCGATATCGCCGACGGCGGCGTAAGCGATCGAGCCGGGCAAGAGCGCGGCGGCGAGAATTGCCAGCGTGGGGCGAGTGCGCACAGGTTTCCTCCGTTTTTGGTTCTTCGGCGAGAACGTCGGGTCGGTGTCCGCCTTCCACGAGTGGCGGCTGTCACGGGCGAGGTATTGGGGATCGGCATTGCCGTCCAAATGTGACGCAGCGCACGCTGGGTTAGGGCCATGGCATTTCGCATGCGCCACTTTGCGCCGGCGGCAGACACGGGCTATAGGTGTCCCCGAAACGGAGGGATGAGATGCGGCAGAAGAATTGGAGGTTGGTGATCGTGGGCGGCGTGATGGTGGCGCTTGGCGTCGTGTTCTTTCTCATAATGCTCAGCGTGGCGCCGCAGTCGACCGACCCAAAGGCGCTGATGGAGATCGTGGGACAGACGTCCGGCGTCGTCATGGGGCTCGGCGTCGCCATCGCGATCATCGGCTATATCGGGAAGAAACCGGCATAGGTTGCCGCGCGCCCCGGGTGGGTTGCATCTCGTCACGGTTAAGGGCAGAAAGACGCCCCCGCGGGTCACCTCGCGGGCCATAAGGAGCTGTGGCCGAGAGGCTGAAGGCGGCGGTTTGCTAAACCGTTATAGGGTTGAAAAGCCTTATCGAGGGTTCGAATCCCTCCGGCTCCGCCATCCTTCGCGCTAACGCGCTACGGCTGGCTTACGCCAGTAAGGCAGCAGGCGCGCTAGCAGCGTAGGCTGCCCTCCGGAGCCTTGGCGAAGGAGGGCCGGCGAAATACAGACCCTGGCTGATCATCTGTCCCCTATCGTGTCATTTTGAAACGATCAAATCCGTTGGTAGTACCGATGCAATGTCGGATCGTGATTCGATAGTCCGGAGTGGTGATGACCGCAGAAAACTCAAGCGCGTCGAATGAGAACGCTGGTTCTCAAATCCAATCGCCTCACAACGATGACTATTCGTTTGGCTTGATCGTCGTTCTCGGTCTTGTGCTTGTCGTCTCGTTTGCTATTGCGCGTGGAAGCAACGGTGTCGCTGCCGTTGCGTTTCTCATTTTTGTCATTGGCTCACTCGTGATGTACGTCGCACCC
>JANLXP010000088.1:0-1087 GCA_031365165.1 Alphaproteobacteria bacterium | reverse complement strand
CAGCGCGATTTGAGCCTTGCCTATTCGCCTGGCGTGGCCGTGCCCGTGCGCGCGATCGCGGAAGATCCATCCACAGTTTACGACTACACCGCGAAGGGAAACCTCGTCGCCGTGATCTCGAACGGCACTGCAATCTTAGGTTTGGGCGATCTCGGTCCGCTCGCCTCGAAGCCCGTGATGGAAGGCAAAGCCGTCCTATTCAAGCGTTTCGCCGACGTCGATTCCATCGATCTCGAAGTCGACACGTCCGATGTCGACGCGTTCGTCAACTGCGTACGCTATTTGGGTCCGACGTTCGGTGGCATCAACCTGGAAGACATCAAGGCCCCGGACTGCTTCATCATCGAACAGCGCTTGCGCGAGTTGATGGACATTCCCGTCTTCCACGACGACCAGCACGGCACCGCGATCATCACAGCCGCCGGTCTCATCAACGCGCTCTACCTCACGGGCCGCGATATCAAAACCGCCAAGATGGTCGTCAACGGCGCGGGCTCTGCGGGCATCGCATGCCTTGAACTCATCAAGGCCATGGGCATGCCGAACGAAAACGCGATCCTCTGCGACACCAAAGGCGTGATCTACAAAGGTCGCACCGAAGGCATGAACCAGTGGAAGTCGGCACACGCCGTCACGACCAAGGCGCGCACGCTGTCTGAGGCGTTGGAAGGCGCCGACGTGTTCTTGGGCCTCTCCGTCGCTGGCGCAATGACACAAGCAATGGTCAAATCAATGGCGCCAAAACCGTTGATCTTCGCCTGCGCCAACCCGGACCCCGAAATCACGCCCGAAGATGTGCGCGCCGTGCGCAGCGACGCGATCATCGCCACCGGCCGCTCGGACTACGCGAACCAGGTCAACAACGTTCTGGGCTTTCCCTACATCTTCCGTGGCGCGCTCGACGTGCGCGCTCGCACGATCAACGATGAGATGAAGATCGCCGCCGTAAATGCGCTCGCCGAACTCGCCCGCGAAGACGTTCCCGACGAAGTGGCTGCCGCCTATCTTGGAAGCCGCCCGAAATTCGGCCCCGACTACATCATCCCCGTGCCGTTCGACCCGCGCCTGATCTCGCGCGTTCCGGTGG
>JANLXP010000050.1:0-3595 GCA_031365165.1 Alphaproteobacteria bacterium | reverse complement strand
GACCGACTCGATACGCGCTGGGTGCGTGACTTTACGTCCGTACCCGTCCTTCACATAGAAGACGTCGATTGCCCGCTCGCCGAAGGTCGCAATCTGCGCCGAGTGAATCGAAAGCCCCGCAACGTGCAACCCGCGCGTGAGATCGTGCAGCAGTCCCGGCCGGTCGCGCCCGTTGACCTCGATCACCGTGTGCGAGTCGGATGCGCTGTTGTCGACCAACACGCGCGGCTCAACCCGAAACGCCTCCTCGCGCCGGCGAACCTGGCGCGCGTCGATGACGGACCGCGGCACGACCTCACCGCCCAGAACGCGCACCGCCGTATCGCGCAACCGCTGAATCCGCCGCTCGTCGCCAAGCGGCCGGCCTTCCGCGTCTTGGATCGAGAACATGTCGATCGCCATGCCGTCGGTCGTCGTGAAGATCTTCGCATCGACGATGTTCGCGCTGCACATCGCAAACGCACCCGCGAGTTGCGAGAACAAGCCCGGATGGTCGCCAGTGAAAATCGAAACTTCGGTGACCGACCGGAATTCGTCCGTCTTGGCGGTCAGGCTGAAAGTCTTCCCGCCTTGCCCCGCTTGATCGGCTGCCTGCATCTGCCGTGCCTGCGCCTCGTGCGCGTTCGTGTCGAGCGCGAGCCAATAGGGATCGTAGTGCCGTGACAAAGCACGATCGCGCTGCGCCTCCGGCCAATCCGCAAGCCGTGCGGCCAACGCAGTCTTCGCCTGCACCACCATCTGCGGGCGCGCCGTCGCGCTGAACCCGCCAAGCATCTGTGCCTCGGCCTCCCAATAGAGTTGACGAAGCAATTGCCCCTTCCAGCCGTTCCAAACCCCGGGTCCGACCGCGCGAATGTCGGCAACCGTCAGGCACAACAGCAACCGAAGCCGCTCTGGTGACTGCACGACCGCGATGAAGTCGCGAATGGTCTTAGGATCCGCAAGATCGCGCTTCTGCGCGACGTCGCTCATCACGAGATGGTTGAGCACAAGCCAAGCGACGGTTTCCGTCTCGTCCGCCGACATGCCGAGCCGCGGACAAAGCGAGAGCGCAACATCCTCGCCAACTTCCGAATGATCGCCTTCGCGCCCCTTCGCAATGTCGTGCAACAGCATCGCGACGTAGAGGACCTCGCGCGACAAGACCTTGTGAATGACCTCGTTCGCGACCGGATGCTCGTCCTTGTAATCGCCATGCTCGATCTTCGCGAGATGCCCGATTGCGCGGATCAAGTGCTCGTCCACCGTATAGTGGTGGTACATGTTGAATTGCATCTTCGCGACGATCCGTCCGAAGTCGGGCACGAACGCACCGAACACACCCGCCTCGTTCATCATCCGCAGCGTGCGCTCTGGATCCTTGCGCGAACACAGGATTTCGAGAAACAGCCTATTCGCCTCGGGGTCCGCACGCAGCTTGTCGTCAATCAAGCTGATATTTCGCGTGACGTGTTTCAGCGCGTCGGGATGAACGTCCACGCTCTTGTCGTCGGCGATCTTAAACAAACTCAAGAAATTGACCGGGTTCGCGCGCAAAACCTCCGGTCCCTCGATGTTCACACGGCCTTGTTCGATGAAAAAGCCTTCGGCATCGACGCGCTTGCGGCCGACACCCGTCATGATGCGGCCGAACACCGGCCAAGGCTTCTGGTTCTGCGCCTCTAACGCCGCGCAGAAAATGCGCGTCAGATCGCCGACGGTTTTAGCGACCAGGAAATAGCGCTGCATAAAACGCTCGACGCCGCGCTCACCACCTTCGTCCTGATAGCCGAGCCTCTTGGCGACATCGATCTGCATATCGAACGTCAGCCTCTCCTCAGCGCGCCCCGCCAAGAAATGCATGTGACAGCGCACAAGCCAGAGAAACTCTTCGGCATCCGCGAACGCCTTGAACTCGTCGCCGGTAAAAAGCCCAGCGTTCAGAAGCTCCGACGTATCTTCGACGCGATAGAGATACTTCGCGATCCAAAACAGCGTGTGCAAGTCGCGTAAGCCGCCCTTGCCGTCTTTGACGTTCGGCTCGACCAAATAGCGACTCTCGCCATGGCCTTTGTGGCGTCGCGCGCGCTCGTCCAGCTTTGCTTCAACGAAGCTGCGCCCGGAGCCTGTGATCACGTCTTTCGCGAATTTCGCCTTCAGCTTATCGAACAGACTCTCTTGGCCGCACAAAAACCGCGTCTCGAGGATCGCGGTGCGGATCGTGTGATCGGCCTTCGCAAGGCGCACGCACTCGTCGATCGATCGCGTCGCATGCCCGACCTTGAGGCCCAAATCCCAAAGAAGGTGCAACATGAACTCGACGACGCACTCGCCCCACGCCGTCTGCTTGAAGGGCAGTAGGAACAGGAGATCGACGTCCGATCCCGGCGCCAACGTCCCGCGCCCGTAGCCGCCGACAGCAACGACGGCGATATGCTCGGAGTCCGTCGGGTTCTGCGCCGTGAAAACGTGCTCGACCGTGAAGCGGTAGAGCGCTTCGATCAGCGCATCGGTGCTGCCCGACAGCATCTTAGCGGTACCAAGGCCTGATCCGCCGCCTTCGAGATACGCGCGCGCCTCCGCGCGCCCGTCGGCCAGCGCCAGCTTAAGCAGCGGCAACGCCGCGGCTTTCAGCTTGACCGAATCCGTGCCGCTCTTGTCGGCAAGGGCGGCAAGCGAAGCGGCAAGGTTTTCGCGAACGGGGGTCATGCAGCCACTATGGCATTCGCGGCGGCACGCTCATAGGCCGTTACGACCCGCCCACCATCGCTGCCCGCCGCTTCAAACTGTCGGCAGGCCACAGTTTGGCACTCTGATAGTAACCCTTCATGACCGGCACATCGTCCGACAGCTTTACCCATTTCTGCTTCGTCGAGGTAAAGATGTGAACGTCGGGCGGACAAACGTTGGGGTCGTCCAGCGTGCCGACGCGCACGAACGCCACCTTCAAACCCGCCCCGGCATAGTGGCTCCACACCGAGATCCGGCAGGTCGGGCAACGCATGATCTTCTGCCCCTTCCCGCTGTTCGAGGGCGTCTTCACCATTTCTGGCTTACCGCTCAACAGCTTCACGCGGTCCGTCTCGATCATCGCATTCAGCACGAACGCCGAACCCGTCTCCCTCTGGCACCACGTGCAATGACAGCAGTGCACGAAGAGCGGCTTCGTCATCATGCGGTACCGCACCGCCCGGCACGTGCAACCACCTTCAATTGGAAACTTCGCCATCGCCTAAAACTTCTTGAACCGATCCATGACCCAAGCCCGCCGGCGCGGATCGACAGCATGCTGAATCTCCGACACAAAGTGTCGCCGCGCCTCGCGGACGCTCGCCATTTGCGTCTGCCACGCCTGCTCATCCGCGGTCGCCATCGCAACGACCGCGTCGTAAACAGCAACGATATGATCGAGCACCGCCTGCCGCGTTCCGCGATACGCACCGGGCTTGTCGGTGTCTGCTCCCTTCTTCCCAATGTTGGGGAAATACCAGCGTCCCTCGTCGATCAGCGCCGAGAGGTCCGTCGCCAACGCGTGCACATCCGTCTTGGCGGTCAGGTGATAAGCCTCCGCCATCGCGACCACGACGCGATTGGCCCAGTTCATCAATTGCGTGTC
>JANLXP010000006.1:0-5012 GCA_031365165.1 Alphaproteobacteria bacterium | reverse complement strand
CACACGCCAAATCCATGCAGCCGATGATGCTCCTCGAACCGCGCGATCAGCGCTTGGCTCTCCGCCGCCGTCATGACCGACGGCATAAACCGCATCGTCAACGGATCGGCATTCATCGCCGCGAACGGCGCCAAATCCTCCGCACGCCACCGCCGCAGGATCAGCCGTTCGCTACGAATTGTTGGCGAAGGTGTGCTCATTTCACAGCCAAATTTGCGCGTTTCCCGAAACCCCGCAAGCCGCTATGTAATCCGCCATGACCGCCACAACGCTCTACGACAAAATCTGGGACGCCCACCTGGTCCACGCCGAGCCGGGCGAAGCCGCCGTCCTCTACATCGACCGCCATCTCGTGCACGAGGTGACGAGCCCGCAGGCGTTCGAAGGCTTGCGTTTGGCCAAGCGCCTGGTTCGCCGACCAGAGCTCACACTCGCCGTCGCCGACCACAACGTGCCGACGACCGATCGTAGTCACGGCATCGCCGATCCGGAATCCGCGCTCCAGGTCGCGACCTTAGAAAAGAACGCGAAAGACTTCGCCATCACCTATTTCGCGATGGATGACATCCGCCAAGGCATCGTCCACATCGTGGGGCCGGAGCAGGGGTTCACGCTGCCCGGCCAAACGATCGTCTGCGGCGACAGCCACACGGCGACCCACGGCGCCTTCGGCGCGCTCGCCTTCGGCATCGGCACCAGCGAGGTCGAACACGTCTTGGCGACGCAAACGCTGCAGGCGCGGCCGTCGAAGAACATGCGCGTGACGGTGGACGGCAAGCCCGCGCCGGGCATCACAGCCAAGGACATCATCCTCGCCATCATCGGCAAGATCGGCACCGCCGGCGGCACCGGTTACGTCATCGAGTACGCGGGCCAGGCGATCCGCGCGCTCTCGATGGAAGGCCGCATGACCGTCTGCAACATGTCGATCGAAGCGGGCGCCCGCGCCGGCCTGATCGCGCCCGATCAAACAACGTTCGAATATTTGAAAGGCCGTCCAAATGTGCCGAAGGGCGCGGCCTGGGAAGCAGCCCTCGCCTACTGGCGCACCCTGAAATCGGACTCCGACGCGAAGTTCGACGTCGAGGTAAAGTTGGACGCGGCCGAGATCCCGCCACTCGTCACCTGGGGCACCTCACCCGAAAACGTCGTTCCCATCACAGGCCACGTGCCCGACCCTGCCGCAGAGCCGGACACCGCGCGCCGCGCCGCGATGGAACGCATGCTGGACTACATGGGCCTGAAAGCCGGCACCGCGATGAAGGACGTGAAGATCGACCGCGTCTTCATCGGCTCGTGCACGAACGGCCGCATCGAGGACTTCCGCGAAGTGGCAAAGGTAGTCGCGGGCAAGCATGTCGCGTCGCACGTCGGCGCCATGATCGTCCCCGGCTCCGGCCTCGTGAAAGAACAAGCCGAACAAGAAGGGCTCGACAAAATCTTCACGGCCGCAGGCTTCGAATGGCGCGAGCCTGGCTGCTCCATGTGCCTCGCCATGAACGCCGACAAACTCGAGCCGCAAGAACGCTGCGCCTCCACCTCAAACCGCAACTTCGAAGGCAGACAGGGCAGAGGCGGCCGCACCCACCTGATGTCCCCCGCGATGGCCGCCGCGGCCGCTATCACGGGGCATCTTGCGGACGTGCGTGAGCTCTGAGCGATGCAGTCATTTGAGGTGCTAGTGGAGCGCGTTCTGCAGGAACAGGGGAATTGGACACTGCGATGTGTGTACCTAAAGGTAGAGAAGCAGACGCGCCATCAGATTGATTTGGTGTCCCTTAAAGAAGGCATAGTCACAGTATGGGAGTGTCGCAGCTATCTCGATTCAACCGGCTTCAAGATTGATGACTTCGAACGACCGAGCGCCACGGTAAAAAAGCAACTTCGCCTGATTCACAACAAGGCCTACCAAAACAAGATCAAGCGAACGCTGACCGAGCTCTTGGTCACCAAAGGGTTTGTATCATCACAGCCGACAATCCAGTTCGGTCTAGCATACGGAAGAGTTAGCGCACCCTCGCATCGAGGCAGAATTACCGCGTGGTTCGAGCGCAAAAGGTTTGCGCTGCTAGGCGACGTGGATCTTAGGCGGTCCCTCATCGAACTATCAGGCGGCTCCTACGACGACCGATCCGAAGCAATTGCGGCCAAGTTGCTGTTACGATCGTCCAGGATCGCACGCGGGAAAAATTCAGTGAAGGTCGAAACCGGAAAACTCACCGTCAAACTAGATGACGGTCGATTCGTTTCGGTGCCGGTTGCGGAGTTCCCAAAACTAAATGGTGCGAGTCCAAAAGACCTGAAGCGCTGGCGTCGCACGGCAGGCGGACGCGGGATACACTGGCCAAATCTCGACGAAGACTTGAGCGTGCCAGGCCTTTTGCTAGGTACACGGTCATGAAGAAATTCTCCGCCCTCACTTCCGTGACGACACCCCAGTCGATGATCAACTGCATCCACTGGTCGCGGGTCGATGAGAATTTGAGCATCGCCGGTCTCCTGAGCACGGGGGGCCCGTCATGAGTTCGGCGAAACTGAGGTTCATCCATGACGTTGTGAAGCCATATGTCGCGCTCAATATGGCGTTATCTCGTCGAACACTAGTTCAACCTGAAGAAGGTGACGCAATTTCAGCGACTCGATCGCTTTGTGTTGCCCTTGCTCACTTTCCCGAGTCGGCAGAGGTCTACCTGCCGGGAACGCGTTCATCTAAGGAACAGCAACTCGCAGGCAAGGAATGGACGTCGCTATGGGACATCGCGAACACGGCGAAGCACGGTATTCGACGGGACCCCGCGAAGCAGGTCAACTTGGCGCAAGCCCTCTCTTGGGAGTTCGACGACATCCCGAAGTTCAAGTTCCTGAGGGTTGTCGTCTTGGCGAAGTACCCCAGCGCAAGCGACGAGCACGACGTGCTTGGCGCTGTCTTTTCGACGATTAAGCGAATAGACGCCGCATACGGATTCCAACGTCTACCCATCGACCCTCCGCTGGATAGCCAAGAGCCATTTGCTGACAAATGTGTCGTGCCCTTCGAAGGCTCATCCTTCCACGTAACAAGTACGCGCCTGATGTATCACAAGCGGGTTCACGGAACTCTTGTGAGAGCAGACCCTCCGCACGTTGAACTTGTCGTGCCTTAGGAAGACGGACACCCATGCAAAAATTCACGACCCTCACAGCCGTTGCCGCCGCGTTGCCGATGATCAACGTCGACACCGACATGATCATCCCGAAGCAGTTTTTGAAGACGATTCAAAGAACGGGCCTGGGCAAGCACCTGTTCGAGGAAATGCGCTACACGCCGGATGGGAAAGAACTCCCAGAGTTTGTGCTCAACAAGTCCGCTTACCGCAAGGCGCAGATTTTGGTCACTGGTCAAAATTTTGGCTGTGGTTCAAGCCGTGAGCATGCGCCCTGGGCGCTCCTCGACTTCGGCGTCCGCTGCGTGATCGCAACGTCGTTCGCCGACATTTTCTACAACAACTGCTTCAAGAACGGCATTTTGCCGATCGTCCTGCCGCAAGAGGACGTCGACAAGCTGATGGACGACGCGAACCGCGGCGCGAATGCGGTCGTCACGGTCGACCTTGAGAAACAAGAAATCCGCGGCCCCGACGGCGGCATGATCAAGTTCGACGTCGACCCGTTCCGCAAGCAATGCCTACTGAACGGCTGGGACGACATCGGCCTCACCATGCGCCACGAAAAAAGCATCGACGCCTTCGAAGCCAAGCGCCGCATGCAGTCGCCTTGGATGTGAGATCGCCGTGAGGCAATCGGCCTAATGGCAGAACGGCGCCGGAAGTTCTATTATTGTTCCTTGAGTTGGCGGAATTGGGTTGGCCCTCGGCGCAGACGCTTTCCAGACGGATAGCAGACGGATTCCAGACGGCAATACCCGCAGAAATCAGCCACGCAGACGCATCAGACGGATTCGATTTTCGATATTGCGATGACCAAGACCCTGCTCCTCCTCCCCGGCGACGGCATCGGCCCCGAAGTAATGGCCGAGGTCGAGCGCTTAATCGGCTGGTTCAACACCAAAACGGCCGCGAAATTTGAAATCGACCGCGACCTCGTCGGTGGCGCCTCCTTCGACAAACACGGCACGCCCGTCACCGAAGCCGCGATGAAGAAGGCGCTCGACGCCGACGCCGTCTTGTTCGGCGCGGTCGGCGGCCCGAAATACGCGAGCGCCCCCTACGACAAGCGTCCCGAGGCGGCGCTGCTCCGCCTGCGCAAGGATTTGGGCCTGTTCGCAAACCTGCGTCCCGCGCTGTGCTTCGACGCCTTGAAAGAATCCTCGACGTTGAAGCCCGAGATCGTGGCCGGCCTCGACATCATGATCGTGCGCGAACTGACGGGCGGGGTCTATTTCGGCGAACCGCGCGGCATCACGCAGCTTCCGAACGGCGAGCGCCGCGCCATCGACACGCAGGTCTACGACACCCACGAAATCCACCGCATCGCCCGCGTCGCGTTTGAGCTCGCGCGCCTCCGCAAGAACAAGGTCGCCTCCGCCGAGAAGCACAACGTTATGACGTCGGGTCTCCTCTGGAAGGAGGAGCTTACGAAGCTCCACGCCGCCGAATACAAAGACGTCGAGCTGACCCACATCCTGGCCGACAACTGCGCCATGCAACTCGTGCGCAACCCGAAGCAGTTCGACGTCATCGTCACCGACAATCTATTCGGCGATATCCTCTCCGATGAGGCGGCGCAGCTCACCGGCTCGATCGGCATGCTGCCGTCGGCCTCTCTGGGTGCGTGCGACGCAAGCGGCAAACAGCGCGCGCTCTATGAGCCGATCCACGGCTCCGCCCCCGATATTGCAGGCCAAGACAAAGCAAACCCGATCGCGGCAATCCTCTCCTTCGCCATGTGCCTGCGCTACTCCTTCGCGATGAAGGCGGAAGCCGACATGATCGAACGCGCCGTCTCGGCCGTGCCGACTTGACGCTTGCCGGGCTGCATGATGTCGCCGGTGCGGATGCCTTGGTCGAGCACGG
>JANLXP010000285.1:0-1773 GCA_031365165.1 Alphaproteobacteria bacterium | reverse complement strand
CAGGCACGGTCGGCGGGCACTGGCACGGCGGCGATCTTTCGCTCGATCAGTTGGGGCTGATGCGGCCCGCCGTCGGTTTGAGCCGGTATGAGACGCCGGTGCCGGGCTTGTTCCTGTGCGGCGCGGGCACGCATCCTGCGGGCGGCATCACGGGCATCAACGCGCGCAACGCGGCAAGCGTTGTGCTCGCCGCCGAGGTGCGCGTATGAGCGATTTCTCTTCGCGCGCATCTCTCGCTACGCCGCTGCATGCGCGGACGGCGGAGTTGTGCGCGACGAACCATTGGACGGAGGAGGAAGGCTTCACCGTTCCCGCCGTCTATTCGTCGTTGCGCGAAGAGCAGGAGGCGCTGGTCACGCGGGTCGGCATGAGCGACTTGTCGGCGCGGCAGTGTTGGCTCGTCGAAGGGCCCGATGCCGGCATTTACTTGAGTTGGCTTTCGATCACTGACGTGACGCGGCTTGAGGCGGGGCAGACGGCGCGCACGCTCTGGTGCGACGACGCTGGCTTCGTGCGCGGCGAGGGCGTGATCGTGCGGTTCGCTGCCGCCTCGTTCGAGGTGCGCACCGCCGTGCGCGACTTCGCGTGGATCGCGGACGGCGCGCGCGGGTTCGACGTGAAGGTCACGAACGGGACCGGCACGCGCGCCGCGATCGGCGTGCGCGGTCCTCTCACCGCTGCGCTCGCGGCAGCGTCCGGGTTGACGGGCGATGGGACGGGCGGCGGTCAAAGTGCGCGCGCGGCGTGGCGGCCGGCGCAAGTGGCGCTCATGCGCGATGCATCCGGCGACGGGCTCGAACTTTGGACCGGCGCGGACGACGGCATCGTCGTGTGGGACCGGCTGTGGAAAGCGGGCGCGGGCTTGGGCGTCGCCGCTGTCGGTGCGGAGGCGCTGGAGGCGCTGCGCGTCGAAAGCGCCATCGCACGTGCCGGTGTCGATTGGCTGCCCGCGCAGCTTGCGCGCGGTTCGAGCGATTTGCGCTTGCCGGGCGACCTGGGCGTGGGCCCGGATCTGACGCGGCGCTTCAACGGCGTAACGGCGCTCACCGGTCACCAGCAAGCGGGGCGTCCGGTGCTCGTGCATCTTTCCGCCGATGAACCGATCGGTGTGGGCGCTGTCACCGTGCGCAATGCGACGGTTGGCACGATCACCTCAAGCTGCTGGTCGGAAGGCCGCGGTGCCGCGTTCGCGCTCGGTTGGCTCGAAGCGGATGCGGTGAAGCCGGGGATCAAAGTTACCGCGCTCGCCAAGAGCGGCACGGTGCAAGCCGAAATCGTGCGCGCCGTCTTTTCGTAAAGCGCAGTGTCGGCGACGAGGCGCTTGCCCTGGGAGCGCAGGCGTCCCGCCTGCTCTTCACAGCGCTTCCAAACGCGCCGCGCGTGAAGATTCAGCACGGGCAAGCGGGACGCCTGCGCTCCCAGGGCAGGTGTCTCTTTGCAAGCGTCGTGACCTACGACAAAGTCAGCCTTTCACGATCGCCTTGGCGCGCCGATAGCGCAGCCTAACAGGAACCCTTGACAAATGTAGCTACATGTGGCTACAATTTCGATCATGAAGACCGTATCCATCCGCGATGCCAAGAACCGTTTGACCGAGCTTGCCCGCGAGGTTGAGCGGGGTAAGACCGTCGTGGTCACGCGCAATGGGAAGCCGGTGTTCGATCTTGTGCCGCACCGCCCCCGAAAGGGCGGCTTGAATTGGGGGGCGATCTCGGCGTTCAAGCGAAAGTACAAGGTCAAGACGATTGTGGGGCCGATCCCTGACGATTTCGA
>JANLXP010000945.1:0-1032 GCA_031365165.1 Alphaproteobacteria bacterium | reverse complement strand
GACACGCCGATATAGCCGCGCCGCACGCGGCCATGCTTGACGAGTTCGCTCAACACGAAACTCGCCGTATTGCTCGCCACCGCAAAGCAAATGCCTTGCGCGCCCATGATGACGGCCGTGTTGATGCCCACGACCTCGCCCCGCGAGTTGACAAGCGGCCCGCCCGAGTTGCCGGGGTTCAGCGCCGCATCCGTCTGGATGACGTCGTCGATCAGCCGCCCCGAACTCGCGCGAAGCGACCGGCCCAAAGCGGACACCACGCCCGCAGTCACCGTCGACTCGAACCCAAGCGGATTGCCGATCGCGATCACCAAATGCCCGGGCTTCAATGTCTTCGAGTCGCCCAGCACAGCCACCGGCAATTTCGCGTGCGCATGCGCATGCAAGAGCGCCAAATCGGTATGCGGATCGTCACCGATCACACGCGCGTCGAACGTGAGCTGGTCGGGCGTGGTCAGCCGCGCGCTCGAAGCGCCTTGCACGACGTGACTGTTCGTCAGCACCAACCCGTCGGACGAAATGATGACGCCCGATCCGGTTCCGCCGCGGCCGTTGCCCTGCGCTTCAACCCGCACAACGGCTGGCCCCACGCTCTCCGCCACCGACGAGACCGTGCGTGAATAGGCATCGAGCAACTGCTCGTCGTGGTCGACGGAACCGCGCGCAGCAGGCGCCGGCTCACCGGCGCGGTTCGGTTGCGAGAGAAACGAGATCGTGCGTGAAAGAGCGGACATGACAGCTTAAGATCGTGCGTGCCCGCCGGTTTTCAACCCTGGACTTTTTCTGGGGCAGCACAAGGAATGCCCTTCGCCATGAGCGCCCCACGCAACATCGCCGTCATCGTCGGCAGCCTGAGAAAAGACTCGCTGAACCGCAAAGTCGCGAACACGCTAATCGAACTCGCGCCGGAAACGCTCAAGCCCGCCATCGTCGAGATCGGCGCGCTCCCGCTCTACAACCAAGACCTCGACGACACGCCGCCCGCGGCCTGGACGGCGTTCCGCGAGCGGATCAAGGCGGCGGACGGCGTTC
>JANLXP010000283.1:0-1646 GCA_031365165.1 Alphaproteobacteria bacterium | reverse complement strand
CTTCGGTGGCGAGGAGCGCTGCGCCGAGGCTTGCACGGATCAGCGGTTCGTCGGGCGCGAGTTCGACGGCTTTGCGATAGGGTGCAACAGACTCTTTCGCGCGGCTCGACTCGAGCAGGATTTGGCCCTTGAGTTCCCAGTAATAGGCGTAAGCGGGCTTTTCGGCGATCAGACTGTCGATCTCCGGCAGCGCGCGATCGAGCTGTGCAGAGCGGAAGTAAGCTGCGGCGCGGGCGTAGCGTGCCGGCGCCGAGCGATCGGACGCCGGATAGCGGCGGAGCACGACCTCAGGTGTTTCGATGAAGCCGCGGAGCTTCGCGCGCATGAGTTCGTAGTCGGCGAGGTCGGTGGCGGAGTCTTTCTTGTCCTTGAACGCGGACTCGTCGACAAGATTTTGCATCGCGGAAATACGATCGCGCGAGAGCGGATGCGACCGGATGAACGGATCCTGGCGATAGCCGCTCAACGCTTCCTGATCGGCGAAGCGGTCGAAGACCATCATCATGCCGCGGGGGGATTGCCCGGTTGCGTTCATGAACTTCATACCGGCCTGGTCGGCCGCGGATTCTTGCGTTCGGCTGTAGGCCAGTACTTCGCGTTGGGCGACGGACTGCGAGCCGATCAAGAGCGCCATGCCGAGATCGGGAACGCCGGCCGCAATCGCCGCGACGCCGGCAAGCATGCCGACGAGCATCGGGATTTCGGCTTTGGCATATGCCTCAGGTCCGCGCGCCAAATGGCCGCCGGTGATGTGGCCGGTTTCGTGCGCGATCACGCCTTTGAGTTCGTTGGGCGTGTCGACCGTCATGATCATCCCGGTGTGGATGAAGACGTTCTGGCCGCCGGAAACGAACGCGTTCAACGATGGATCGTTGAGGATGTAGATATTGACGGCTTTCGGATCGAGGCCGCCTGCCTTGAAGATCGGATCGCTGAAGCGCCGTAGCAGCCGCTCGATCTCCGCGTCGCGAATGCCGGCGCCGGCCGCTTGGGCTGGCGTCTGTGCGGCGACGAGGGCTGAGAGCGCGACGAGGCCGAAGCCTGCCTTGCGGAGGGTGTTCGACAGGCTCAAACGCTGGGTGGTCACGACACGGGTCTCCAACTAACGCATCAAGGGCGCGCCGAACCCGGCGCCAAAGGGGGCTGACTCACGACCCCTCCGCCTGAGTTGCAAGCACGGTAGGGGTGTGCCGATTTGGCGTCAATCAGGTGCTTGTCACAGGGCCGCGATGCGACAAGAAAGGGGACGAAACCCGCCTATGATGGCGGGCCCATGAAGCGGAATTAAGGCCAATCGATCGCGTGACACCGTCTAAGCGCAGCGAAGTCGCCCCGTTTATCGTGATGGACGTTTTGGACCGTGCGAACGCGATCGCTGCGGCGGGGCGTACCGTATTCCACTTGGAGGCCGGCCAGCCGGGCACGAAGGCGCCGAAGCTTGCATTGGAAGCGGCGGCGCGCGCGCTTGGCAGCGATGCGCTCGGCTATACGGAGGCGCTTGGACGGCCTGCGTTGCGGCAGCGGATCGCGAAACACTACGCGCAAGCCTACGGGGTTCAGGTCGCCCCCGAACGCGTTGTCGTGACGGGTGGTTCGTCGGCTGGGTTCGTGCTCGCGTTCTTGGCGATGCTGGATCAAGGGCAAAC
>JANLXP010000889.1:0-2529 GCA_031365165.1 Alphaproteobacteria bacterium | reverse complement strand
CGTTCGGATAGGGCACCTTGAAATCGCCGCCGAGGATCAAACCACGCAACAGCACCTGCCGTCAGTTTGTATCTACAAACCGATCCCCATCAATCCGCAACCGAACCACGCGCAAGTCCTCCAAGCAGCGTAGGAACTATTGCGCACCCACCCCTCAGAAGACAACGTCATTGTCGAAAGTCGTGGCCGCTTCGTCACTCAATCGAAATTACATTCGCCCAGCGGCAGGAACTGTCCCGCAATGCCGGGGAAGCTGCAGGTCTTCGCGGAGTCGCTCTTCGACAGATGCAGATCGTAGATCGAGAACGCCAAGAAGTTTCGCCGCTCGATCGGCAGCGCAGGCAACACGAGCCCGAGAAGCGCGCCGCCGATCTGGCCGGCGCTGTCTGGGTTGCTCTCGCCACGCTTGCGCGCCTAGTCCTCGATCTTCTGCGCGACATAGCTCTGCACGTATCCGTTGAACTCCACACGCGACGGATTCGTCGCCGCGAGCAACGCGCCAATGACGATGAGACCAAGCAGAAGACGTGTCATGAAATGCTCCCCGAGATACCACAGCCGCAATCTTCCGGCCGATTGCGACCAAAGTGTGGCGCGTTACGTCGCGCGATAGTAATCCGCGATCGTCCACAACCCGATGGCGACGAAGCCCACGCCCGCGATCAACTTCAACGGGATCATCGCCAGATACCGCTCCGCCATCGTGCCGAGCACGACCGCGACCGCGGTGCTCGCAACCAACGCAGCCGCGGCTGCAAGAAAGACGAGCCACGGCGACGTCTTGTTGTCGGCCGCGAACAACAACGTGGCGAGCTGCGTCTTATCGCCAAGCTCGGCCAAAAAGACCGTAACGAAAATCGTGAGCAAAATTTGCATGGGATGAAACCGAAACCCTTAAGCTGACCGTACGTGCGCGTTCTCTTAAGCGGTAATGCAGCATCGCGAAAGCCTGGCGCCGCGTGCACACGGCCGCTAAACTCGCGCCCATGACCGTATACATCCTCGCCCAACTCAATATCACCGACCGCACGAAATACGACCGCTACCAGGCGCGCTTCATGGAAGTCTTCAAACCATTCGGCGGCACCGTGCTCTCCGTCGACGACAGCGTGCATGTCATCGAAGGCGAGTGGCCGCACTCGCGCTTGGTGCTGGCATCGTTCCCCGACGAACCGTCGTTCCGCGCCTGGTGGGACTCGCCGGGCTACCGTCAAATCGTGGAAGACCGCTGGGACGGCTCGACAGCCATCATCGTCCTCGCCAAAGGCCTTCCGGCCAGCGCCTAAAGCTATGGTCCACACAATCGCCGCTTTCGTCGCCAAGCCTCCCGCAGCAGCAGCCTTGTCGCGCGCGCTGGGTGATGCGCCCGTCTTCAGACTCAAACACGCGGACTTTTTGGTCGTACCAATCGGCGACGACGCGTTCGAAGCGATTGAGGTAGCTCAAGGTACGAGCGAGCTTACGGGTGACTTTTGGCGCCTCACCGCAAACCTCGCCGAGGTAGGTCGAGAATGCTCTGTACACGGACCGGTCGCTTACGTGGAGACGGATTACTTTGGCGGTTTAGGCGGTCAAGGCGCAGCAGCTTGGATCGCAGGCAAGCCCGTCTTGGCGCCCACGATCGACGAGATCGGCCCGATCAACGTCGCCTTGCGCGCGATTGGCCTTGCGCCCGCCGCCGGCCTCGACGAGTTCGACACGCTGGGATTAGGACTAGTCCGTGGCCTCGACGCCATTGACGAACGCACGCCCGAAACCCTGGACGCCGCACCATGACCCTCCGAGGCAGCCGCGCAGCCCTGATCGCCATCAACTTGACCGTCGCCGCGTGCACGACACCGACCGGTCCGCAGCGCTACACCGGCGTCTACGCGCTCGCGTTTGAGATGCAGGCTTTCACCCCCGACGGCCGCGGCGAAACCTGGTGGGCGACGCTGGATCCGAAAGCGCAAGCTGAGCTGAAAGCAGCCCTGCCGCCCAGCGAAGGCCCACGCTTCGGCTCACGCATCCGCACCGAGGTTGACGGCACCTTGAGCGAACCCGGCCACTACGGCCACCTGGGCGCCTACCCGCGCCACCTGACGATCACCCACGTCATCAGCGCGAAACTCGAACCGAAACCTTAAGCAGCGCTGCTGCAGCGGCGGCAGCCGCCACTGGCAGTGGCTGCTGGCTATTGGATAATTGCTTCTGGGTTCTAGCTTTTAGAGTCTGGTGTCTGGCATCTAGTATCTAGCTCGAACGCTCAGCCGGACGCACCCTCGGAGGGTTTGAAGATTCCCTTCTTGCGATCGCGGCTCTTTCGGCCGCCGCGCTGTCCGGACGCTATCGCCTTCTGCAGATTGTCGTTGTCGCGGATCATCCGCGGGTCAAAGATGCGGCCGAACTCGTCCAGCTGAATAACGCCGGCGTCGGTAAGCTCGTCGAAATAGACTTCAGCCTCGGCTTTCGAGATACCCGCAACACGCGACATCAGTTTTATGAGATCGCCGCCGGGCGCTTCGATGTATCCGACCGGGTCGTTCTGCG
>JANLXP010000861.1:0-9324 GCA_031365165.1 Alphaproteobacteria bacterium | reverse complement strand
AACACGCGGGCCAGCATCGAAGGGTTCGTGCAATCGGGTCCCAGCGCCTCGACCACCAATCTGTCCGCCGGCTGCGCGCTGGTGAACGAAACCGTGCGCTCGAACGCCTTGGCACACGCCTGAACCGGCGGCGCGATGGGCCGCGTCACGGGCCCGCAAACCTGATCGCACCCGCCAAGCGCCACGCCTGCCGCCAGCATCAAAGCCAATCCGCGCATGTCCTTAAGCCTCCGCTCGTAGTCGAGAGCCTCATTCCATGCGGCAATTCCGCCGGATTCAAGGGCCCGGCCGCCCTTGCCCCCAGTCCTCAAATCCGTATAGTCCGCCGCTTCGCAAACCGGCCGCGGCCGGAGGGCACGGGACGCAAAGTCCCTTGGGGCGGTTTTCGCCCGACAGCCACTCCCGGTCCATCGCAGCTCGCACAGCCAAGGGGGCCGTGCCAGGGGCGCCGCGGTCCTCTATGAGGCTCCCATGCCGTTATACGAGCATACCTTTATCGCGCGCCAAGACGCCGCGCAGACGCACGTCGAGCAACTGGCCGACCAGATGAAAGCCATCGTCGAAGCCGGCGGCGGCAAAGTCGTCAAACAGGAATATTGGGGTCTGCGTTCGCTGACCTTCAAGATCAACAAGAACCGCAAGGGCCACTACGTCCATTTCAATCTCGACTCGCCGTGGGCGGCTGTCGGTGAAATGGAACGTCAGCTCAAGCTGAACGAAGATGTCATCCGTCAACTGACGGTTCGCGTCGAAGCGTTCGAAGAAGGGCCCTCGGCCGGCATGCTGGCGAAGCAGGCGAAAGAACGCCGCGACGCGAAGTGGGGCCGCGGCCCGGATGAGCCGTACGAAGCCGTCGAAGAAGGAGCAGCATCATGAGCGGCGGTTACGGCTATCGCGGTGGTGGTGCAGGCGGTGGCGGTGGCGGTGGCGGCGGCGGCCGCGAAGGTGGCGGTGGCTTCGGCGGCGGTGGTCCGCGTGGCGACCGCGAAGGCGGTGGCTTCGGCGGTGGTCGTGATCGCGAAGGTGGCGGCGGCTTCGGCGGCGGCGGTGGTGCCGGCGGACGGCGTCCGTTTTTCCGTCGTCGCAAGACGTGCCCGTTCTCAGGCGCGAACGCACCGAAGATCGATTACAAGGACGGCAAGCTGCTCTCTCGCTTCATCTCTGAGCGCGGCAAGATCGTTCCCTCACGCATCACGGCAGTCTCGGCCAAGAAGCAACGCGAACTCGCAACAGCGATCAAGCGCGCCCGCTTCCTGGCTCTGCTCCCGTACGTCGTGAGCTAGGGGAGCTAAGACAATGCAAGTTATCCTGCTCGAACGCGTCGAAAAGCTCGGCCAGATGGGCGAAGTTGTAAAGGTGAAGGACGGCTTCGCCCGCAACTTCCTCCTGCCGCGCAAAAAGGCGCTGCGCGCGACGAAAGACAACATCGCCCGCTTCGACAAAGAAAAAGCACAGCTTGAGGCGCGCAACCTCACCCTGAAGAAAGAAGCCGAAGGCGTCGCCAAGACGCTCGACAAGCAGAAGTTTGTCATTCTGCGTCAGGCTGGCGAAACCGGCATTCTCTACGGTTCGGTCTCCACGCGCGATATCGCCGATGCGGTCACCGCTGGCGGCGTCACGTTGAACCGCACGCAGATCGTGCTCGACAAGCCGATGAAGGAGTTGGGCCTCCACGACGTCAAAGTGGCGCTGCACCCGGAAGTCCGCGTCGGCATCACGGTCAACGTCGCACGCACGGCCGAAGAGGCTGAACGTCAGGCGCGCGGTGAAAACGTGCTGAAGACGGAAGCTGAGCAAGCCCGCGTGGACGCCGAAGCGCTGTTCGAAAGCGACGAAGCGGCAAGCGGCCTGAAGGGCGACGACGACGCGGACGAAAAACCCGCCGCCGAAGCCAAGCCCAAGAAAGAAAAGAAAGCCGCCGCCGAAAAACCGGCAGCAGCCGATGCAGAACCCGCCGACGAAAAGTCAGCGGCCAAAAAGAAAAAGAAGAAAGAAGAATAGACGCAATCCGGAAACGTTCAGAAATCAGGGCCGCGAGGAAAAACCTCGCGGCCCTTTTTCTTTTCCTGCGGCGTCAGTGCAATGAAGAGTCAGCTTTAAACACGAAGACCACGAAGGTTTCACAAATAGGCACCAAGGCGATCGTTCCCAAGAAAGGCGCCCGCGCGCGGAACGCGCAACAATGGCGCTTCGCGCCGCCGCGTCGCCGTCAGTCCGCGAGCATCTTGGTGCCTCTTTGTGAAACCTTCGTGGTCTTCGTATTTAGGGCTGACGCGACGCCGCACTGACGTTCACGCCAGTGCTTGGGGCGCAACAGCTTTTTTCCGAGCGCTAACGTACCTACAATATCCCCCAATTCGAATCACTCACGCGCTTGACATAAAAAGCGCGCGCGAAGGCAACGGCATCGCCACGAAGAGCTGTGCATATTTCGCCAAGGTGATTGCGAACCGAACCTCAATCGCGTTTTTAGGACCCCATGAGCCTCGCCGTTGCACCCAAACCGGACCTGCCGGAAAAGTTCCGCCAAACGCCCTTCGAAGTCGAAGCGGAGCAGGCGCTACTCGGCGCTATCCTCATCAACAACGACGCGTTCGAACGCGTGTCGGGCTTCCTTGAGCCCGAGCACTTTCACGAACCGATGCACCAGCGCATCTTCGAGGCGCTGGCGCGCGTGATCCGCAAGGGTCAGCTCGCCTCGCCGGTAACGCTGCGTCCCTACTTCTCACTCGACGCCTCGATGAAAGAGGTGGGCGGCGCCGACTACCTCGTCGAATGTACGCGCCAAGCGCCGACGGTGATCAACGCCGCCGACTTCGGCCGTTTGATTTTCGAACTCGCCCAACGCCGCGACCTGATCCGCGTCGGCGAAGAAATCGTCAACCTCGCGTACGACCCGCCGGTCGATCTGTCGCCGGCCGAGCAAGTCGAAGAAGCGGAGAAGCAACTCTACGGCATTGCCGAGAAGGGTCGCTTCGGCGGCGGCTTCAAATCGTTCCGCGACGCCATCACCGGCGCGATGGAAGTTGCCGAACGCGCCTACATGTCGCCCAGCCACGTCACGGGCGTCGGCTCAGGCTTCGTCGATCTGGACAGCCTGCTTGGCGGTTTCCAAAAATCCGACCTCATCATCCTGGCCGCCCGTCCCGCGATGGGTAAGACGTCGCTCGCGACGAACATAGCCTTCCACGCCGCGCGCGAATGCATGCGCTCTGACGGCCAAGGCGGTGGACGCGTCGCATTCTTCTCGCTCGAAATGTCGGCCGAACAGCTCGCCACCCGTATTCTCGCCGAACAAGCCGAAGTCTCGGGCTCCAAGATCCGCCGCGGCAAAATCGAAGAACGCGACATGCAGGCGCTGATCCGCGTCGGCGCGGAACTCGAACGCTTGCCGCTCTTCATCGACGACACAGGCGGCATCTCAATCGCGCAGGTCGCAGCCCGCGCGCGCCGCTTGAAGCGCGCAGGCGACCTCGGCCTCATCATCGTGGACTACTTGCAACTCCTCACCGGCACCCAATCGAAGCGCAACGAAAACCGCGTCCAGGAAGTCACCGAGATCACAAAGGGCTTGAAGACGCTCGCGAAGGAACTCTCCGTCCCCGTGATCGCGCTCTCGCAGCTCTCGCGCGGCGTCGACAACCGCGACGACAAACGCCCCGTCCTTGCCGACCTTCGCGAATCCGGCTCGATCGAGCAGGACGCCGACGTTGTCATGTTCATCTACCGCGAGGCCTACTACCTCGAGACCAAAGAACCGCCGATGGACGATCCGATGGAATTCCAGAAATGGAAGGAAAAGATGGATCGCGTCCACGGCCTGGCGGACGTACTGGTCGAAAAGCATCGCCACGGCCCCACCGCCAAGGTGACGCTACGCTTTGAAAAGCAATTCACCCGCTTCTACGACCTCGCAAAGGAAGATACCCTGCCCACACAAACGGGTTAGGTGATTTGCGTGCAAGTACTGAATAGGTCGTCACGGGCGGGCCGGTCTAAATGACCCGCCCGACACTCTCCGTCGACCTCATCGCGATCGTCGAGAACTACCGCCGCCTCGTCGCGCAAGCGAAGACAGCAGAAATTGCAGCTGTCGTGAAGGCTGATGGTTACGGCCTCGGCGCGAAACCGATCGCGATGGCGTTGGCCACGGCCGGGTGCAAGACGTTCTTCGTCGCCCACGCAGAAGAAGGCGCCGACCTTCGCCCCGCGATCGCCGATAAGAAGCTCTACGTCCTGCACGGCTACACGCCCGCGAACAAAGCGGTCTTCGCCGAACACAAACTGTCCCCGGTTCTCTCCAGCATCGGCCAGCTCTCCGACTGGCTGAAGTCGGGCTTGCGCGCGGAGTGCGCGCTGCATCTCGACACCGGCATGTCGCGCCTCGGCCTTTCGGAGGCCGACCTCAAAACCGTCGAAGGCGCGGTCCAGCCTGCACTTGTGATCAGCCACCTCGCCTCCTCCGACGATCCCGAGCACGAGAAGAACGAGGCACAGCTCGCCCGCTTCAAAACGCTGACCAAACGATTCCCGGACACACGCTTTTCTCTGGCTGCATCGGGCGGTTGTTTCTTAGGGGCACCTTACGCGTTTGACTTGGTACGCGCCGGTATCGCGCTCTACGGCGGGAACCCCCGAAAATCGGGCGAAAACCCGATGCGCGGCACGGTTACGCTGACCGCGCCGCTGCTTCAGGTCCGTTCGATTGACAGGGGGGACACCGTCGGTTACGGAGCCACCTACTCCGCGAGCGGACCGCGGCGGCTCGGCATCGCGGCCATCGGCTACGCGGACGGGCTTTTGCGGACGCTGTCGAACAGGGGATTTGGTGTGATCGCAGGCGTCAAATGTCCGATCGTCGGACGCGTATCGATGGACCTGGTCACGCTCGACGTCACGGAAGTGCCGGAGCCAAGCGCGCACGCAGGCGCCGCGGTCGAATTCATCGGTCCTCATCAAACCGTCGACGAACTCGCAACCGCCGCCGGCACCATGCCCTACGAAATCTACACCCGCCTCGGCGAGCGCATTCAGCGCCACTACACCGGAGCGCGCTAACACCCATGAACCCGCTCGCCCTTGTCGGCCGCTTCGTCATCGCGCTCTTAAGCGAGATCGGCCGCATCTTCGAATTCGCGATGACCGCGCTGCCGAAAGTGTTCATGCCGCCGGTCTACGGCCGGCTGATCCTCGAGCAGATCATGCGTATCGGATATTTCTCGTTGCCCGTCGTCGGCCTCACCGCCTTCTTCACCGGCGGCGCGCTGGCGTTGCAGATTGCCGTCGGTAGCGAGATCGGCGCCGAAACGTTGGTGCCGCAAATCGTGGTCTTGGGTATCACCCGCGAACTCGGCCCCGTCATGGCGGGCTTGATGGTCGCCGGTCGCGTCTCCGCCGCCATCGCCGCCGAACTCGGCACCATGCGCGTGACGGAACAGATCGACGCGCTGGTCACACTCTCCACGAACCCGTTCAAGTACCTGGTCGCACCGCGCCTGATCGCAGCCGTGCTCACCATGCCCATTCTCGTCGGCATCGGCGACATCATCGGCGTGATGGGCGGCTGGGTCGTCGGCGTGTACTCGCTCGACTACAACTCCGCGTCCTATCTGAAGAACACCGCAGACTTCTTGAAGACCGGCGACGTCACGTCTGGCCTTTGGAAGGCCGCCGTCTTCGGTTTCATCATCGCGCTCATGGGCTGCTACCACGGCTACAACTCGAAGGGCGGCGCGCAAGGCGTGGGTGCCGCGACCACGAACGCCGTCGTCTCGGCCGCGATCTTGATCCTGGCCGCCAACTACATGATGACGTCGCTCTTCTTCGGAGGCGGCCGGTGACCACGCCCAAGATCGAACTCAAAGGCGTCTACAAGCGCTTCGGCACCAAGGTGGTGCTCGACGGCGTCGATCTCACCGTCGAACCGGGCGAGTCGCTTGTGATCATCGGCGGCTCCGGCACGGGCAAGTCCGTGACGCTGAAAAGCATCTTGGGGCTGATCACGCCCGACAAAGGCTCCATCAAAGTCGACGGCCGCGAAGTGACGCGCCTCACCGGCCGCGCCCGCGAAGAGGTCAACCGCAAATTCGGCATGCTGTTTCAAGCCGCCGCCCTCTTCGACTCGTTGACCGTTTGGGAGAACGTCGCGTTCGGCCTCATCCAAGGCCGCGGCGTCAACCGCACGGACGCGAAAAAGATCGCGCTGCAGAAACTCGCGAAAGTGGGCTTGAACGCCGACGTCGCTGAACTCTCGCCGTCGGAACTATCGGGCGGCATGCAAAAGCGCGTGGGCCTCGCCCGCGCGATCGCAGCCGAACCAGAGATCATCTTCTTCGACGAACCGACCACCGGCCTCGACCCGATCATGGCCGACGTCATCAACGACCTGATCGTGGCGACGGTGAAGGACATGGGCGTGACCACGCTCTCCATCACCCATGACATGGTCTCGGCGCGCAAAATCGCCGACAAGATCGCGATGATCTACAAAGGTAAGATCATCTGGTCCGGCCGCAAGGAAGACATCGATAACTCCGGCAACCCCTACGTGGACCAATTCATCCACGGCCGCGCCGAAGGCCCCATCAAAATGGAAATCGCCCGCTAAAGCAGCGGCGCTCGGCGAGGTCACCTCGTGGATTTTCTGATCATCGTGCTCGTTGCGTTTCTCGCGTCCGGCCTCACGCTCTATTCGGGTTTTGGGCTTGGCACGATCCTCCTGCCGGCGTTCGCGCTCTTCTTTCCGGTGCCGATAGCTGTCGCCGCCGCGGCCGTCGTCCACCTGTTGAACAATCTTTTCAAGGGCGGCCTCTTGGGACGTCAAGCCCATTGGCCGACGGTCTTGCGCTTCGGTCTTCCGGCTATTCCCTTCGCGGTCCTGGGTGCGTGGGTTCTGTCGCAATTGGGAAGCACGGCTGCCGTTTTCCAATGGTCTGCGTTTGGCACCATATTCGCGCCGACCACAGCCAGCGTCGTCATCGGACTTGTGATGATCGCCTTCGCCATCTTGGAGCTTCAGCCCTGGTTTCAACGCCTTGCCGCGCCACCGCGTTTCATGGCGATCGGCGGCGCGTTCACTGGGTTCGTGGGCGGGCTCACCGGACAACAAGGCGCATTCCGGTCGATGTTCCTGTTGAAAAGCGGTCTTGAACCCGCCCGCTTCATCCCGACCGGCGTCTTGATCGCGGTCCTGATCGACCTATCGCGACTACCCACATACGCGCTGACGCTTTCCGGCACGGACTTGGCACTCGCACGGCACGAGGGCGAATTGATCGTCGTCGGAACGCTGGCAGCCTTTGCCGGTGCTTATTTGGGAGCGCGCTATCTCGAGAAAGCAACGATCGAGATCGTTCGAATGATCGTTGCCGGCTTGATGCTGCTGATCGGCACCGTCTTGGTGCTTGGCATAATCGGCACGTAGTGCCACCAATCGGTGTTGCAGTGGTGCGCGTGTTCCAGGGGGATGCGGGGGGTGTCTCCCCTCCCCCCTTTCAGAAGAGCGCTAACCCCAAATGTCTTGAGAGATAGACGCGCACGATGGTCCTGCGTCCGCCAAGGCGGAAGCCGGAGAGAAGAAGACGGCAAATAGGATGATGAACCGCAGACGCCAAGGCCTTAAGTCAACAATATGATGATTTATACACAAGGCGGCGTGCTCTCTCTTGGGTGTTCACACCCACGCTGACCCAAAGGGGAGAGAGGAGACACCCCCCACACCCCTCCGTTTCACCTGCATCACTGCAACACCGCCTCACCAAGGGGAGGGGAGACACCCCCCATACCCCCTCCGTTTCACCTGCATCACTGCAACACCGCCCCACCAAGGGGGAGGGGAGACACCCCCCGCATCCCCCTGGAACACGCGCACCACTGCAACACCGGGGTAGTGCAGTGATGCGGTTGTTCCGGAGGGGACAGGCCCCCTCCCTCCCCTCCCCGGCCCACGATTGCAGACGGACGCAGTTAGATGCGAACGTGCGCGCCTTGAGCGCGAATGCAGCAACGCTGAGGGAGTGCGCACGATGAAATGGCTAAGACGCCTTGCCGTATTGATCGTGGTGCTAGCGCTGGCGGCCGCCGCCGCCGTCTATATCGGCGGGCCCGACCTCATCTACCCGCGCGTCGCCGGCGTGAACTACGGCCCCGCCTTCATCGCGTTCGAAGACACCGACCCCAGTCCCGCGATCGGCGGCACCATCACGCTCGGCCGCGCAACCGACGAAAAAGGCGTCTCCGTCTACATGGTCCACTGGGGCCTCGAAGTGGGCGCGCCAGGCCCGGACGACGACGCAGGCCACGGCGACCACGGCGGCAGCTGCAAAGGCTTCCGCGACACGAACCACGTCGCGATGGCAAAGCCCTCGCAACCGGGCACCACGATCACAATGGAAA
This sequence comes from Alphaproteobacteria bacterium, assembly GCA_031365165.1. GTDB lineage: Bacteria > Pseudomonadota > Alphaproteobacteria > Micropepsales > Micropepsaceae > SZUA-430. The sequence continues at coordinate 930 of JANLXP010000861.1, read as the reverse complement.
TCCCGCAAGGCACGAAAGTGCCCGAAGGCGCCGTCTACCTCGTCGCCCACACGCTCTACGGCGACATCCACAATCTGGCAAAATGCGTCCAAACCCCAATCGTCAACCGCATCGACTGAGGCTGATACGTCGCGATGGACTACGTAACGGTCTTCGACATCGCCGACGTCGAATTCAGCATCGTCTGGCCAAGCATCATGCTGGCGGCATTGGCGATCGCAACGACCGTGCCGATCTTTGTGTTTAAGATGACGCCGGGCCGGCGCAAATTCGCACTCGGATTTGCAGTCGTCGTCTATCTCATCCTCGGCGGCGCCTTTCTGCATTCTGGCATCGAAGCCAAGAGGCTCCAGGCCGCGCGATCGGCAGGCACGTTCGAAACGGTCGAAGGAACCGTCGACAACTTCCAAGAAGGAGCCGATGAGGACAACCAACGTGAGAGCTTTACGGTCGCAGGCGTACGGTTCGGCTACGATGCACGCAACTTCACAGCCGCCTTCCATCAAACCGCTTTCGACGGTGGGCCCATACGCTCCGGCGCGCGCGTTCGCATCGGCCACGTCGATGGCCAGATCGTCAAACTCGAGATCGCCAAGGCCGACATACCCGACGACAACGCGCGCAAGACCTATGCCGGAACGCCGCCCAGAGTTCCTTTGACCGAGGCGGAAATCCGCTTCTTCGAACTCCCGGCGGTGGCCGCGATGTTCTTCATTGCACTGCGTATAGCGCTAAAGTTGGGCCTCTATGTGAGGGCCAGTCGTATTCTCACGCGTGCCTTCACGGGCTTCGAACCGCCACCGTCACGCTTCCGCAACTGGTTCGCTCATGGCATCGCCCTTGTCTTCGTAGGACAGGCGACTGCAGGACTTGCATGGCTGCTGCTCACCCGACCGATTGAACTCAGCTGGGGGCAGATCCCTGTGTTTG
>JANLXP010000275.1:0-4898 GCA_031365165.1 Alphaproteobacteria bacterium | reverse complement strand
CGACGAGGTGGGTTTCGGCGGCCGAGTCTTCGACCATGGCCACGTAGTCGAACATCGTCATGTCGGACATGCCGCCGCCGGTGTGGCGGGCGTCGAGATAGCGGCGGAGCAGGTCGAATTGCTCTTCGGTGGCCCACGGGTCGACGACTTCGCCGATGAGGTCGGCGTTCTTGGCGCCTACGCGTTCGAACGAGCGCGAACGCTCGAACGCGTCGACGACGACGCGGACGGAGACGCAGGCTTGGCAGCCTTCGCAGGACGGGCGGTAGGCGATGTTCTGGCTGCGGCGGAAGCCGGCGTGGGTCAGGCTGTCGTTCAGCGAGCGGGCAACTTCGCCGGAGAGCCTGGTGAAGACTTTGCGCTCCATGCGGCCCGTGAGATACGGGCATGGCGCCGGGGACGTCAGGTAGAACTGCGGAAAGCGGATCCCCAACTGCTCAGTCAACGCGCGCAACTCCCCAGGGCCGACCGAATCGGCCCTTCGAATTTCACACAGACGGACGCCCCTGAGAACGGGTTGCGCCAAGGATTTTTTCGGGCGCTGTTTCCTGCCGAAATTGCCCTCTTTCCCCATGTCGTTTGGCCCCTGGTCGCGGCGATTGGCGGTTGCCTTGCAGGGCGCTTGCCAGTAGGCCGATGGGGCTTTCAGCCAGCCGGATATCGATGAGCCAGGATTCCCGCGCCTTCCGCGACGCTTTGGGTCATTTTGCGACAGGGGTCGCCGTGGTCTCGGCCGCGGGCGGAGGCGGGCCTTTGGGGCTCACCATCAACTCGTTCGCGTCGGTGTCGCTGGAGCCGCCGCTGATCTTGTGGAGCTTGGACAAGGCGTCTGACCGGTTTGGCGCGCTCATGGCGGTCGAGCGGTTTGCGGTGAACATGCTGGGCGGTGAGGCGCGGGAGTTGGCACAGCTTCTCGCGCGCAAAGGCCACTCGAGGCTCGGCGATGAAACGGTGCGGATGAGCGCGCTAGGGCTGCCGCTTTTGACGCGCGCGATCGCGCATTTCGAATGCAGCGTCGAGCACCGCTATGAGGGTGGTGATCACGTGATCTTTGTCGGGCGGGTGCTGGCGCACGATCACACCTCGCACAGCGATCCGCTGATCTACTATCGCGGGCGCTACCGGGCGCTGTCGGAGCTGGAGGGCTGAAGCGTGAGCGTCGCGACGGCGCCGCGTTCGATCGCCGCGCGGTCGGTGGTCATTTGCAGATACTCGCCCTTGGCCCAGCGCGGGGTCAGGTTCGCGTAGTAGGGCGAATAGATGTTGCCGCTCTGGCCGGTCGAGGCGATGTAGATGGATTTGTTGGGGTCACCGAGGTCGTAGATCGCGCGATAACCGCTGCCGTGAACGGCGGCATAGGGTTCGCTGTTCGAATAGCGATAGGCTGCGCGCTGGATGGTCGCGTTGCCGCCGCCCATGACTTCGCTGAGGCCGAAGACGTTTTTGAGGATTGGAATGAAGCCGAAGGGCGTGTGCGAGAAGCGGGCGCGGTGCGCTTCGCCCCAGCGCCATGCGGACATGTCGCTGCCGTACCGCCCGGAAAGGTCGTCGAGGGCGAGGGTCAGACTTTTCGTGAGGATGGTTGCGCAGTCTTCTTTGGGTTTCGTCGTGATGTCGTCGCAGAAGGTGGCGGCGGGTTCGCCTTTGAGGACGCTGGTTAGGAAATTCGGGCGATCGGTCCAGACGCGGTCGAAGGCGTCGCCGAGTTCGTCCGCGAACAGCGCTTTCGAGAACGTGCGCATCCAGGCTGCGAAGATGAGCGGTTCGGCGCGTTCTGGCGCCATGTGCATGTTCCACTTTCTCAGCAGATCGAGCGCGTTGGTTGCGCGCGCATCGGCGGGCTTGGTTTGCGCCACCAGAAGCGGCACGACGTCCATCGCGAATTGTTCGCCGTCGTCGAGTTGGATCTTGCGCATGGTGTCGACGGTCTGCGGCGCTGTGTTCGCATGCAACAAAGCGGCGATGCGGCGGGCGCGATGTTCGGCGTCGAAGTCGAGCGCGATCATGGGCTTGTACGACGGCGGAACGACGTTGTTGTTCGCGGTCCAGAACACGTCGGCGGCGCCGCCGGTCCAGAGCGGGCGGTCGGCGCCGGTCAGGAAGCCCTGCCAATCGAAGCGCGGGTCGCGGCCGTCGGCGGGCAGCAAGCCCAACACAGGATTGCGCGGATCTCGCCGCGGGATCGCGCCGGGGAGCGCGAGGCCGATGTTGTTGGCGCTGTCGGCGTAGACGAAGCTTTGGATCGGTGCGCGGTACGGGTCGAAGATGCGCTCCACGGTTTCGCGCTTCGCGTCGGTCGCGGTGAACATGCGCAACGCGGCTTCGATCGTCGCGTCTTCGTCGTCGAGTGCCGGCCAGCGGAGGGCCAGCGCATAGCCGTCGGGGACGAGTGCTTTCAGACGGGGCTCGTCGGTGGGCAAGATGGGGCCGTGGCGGCTCTTGCGGATGAAGATCGTTTTGGAGCCGCCGAAGCGGACGTTGATGATTTCCGCGTGGGTGGCAAACGGTTTCGATCCTTCGGGCGTCAGGTAGCTGCCCGCGTCGGTGGGGTCGAGTTTTTCCCAGTAGAGGTCTTGCGTGTCGGCACCCGTCGTTGTCATGCCCCAGGCGACGGTTGCGGTGCGGCCGGCAATGATGGCGGGGAGGCCCGGGATCGTGCCGCCGATGGCCTCGCCGCCGGGCCAGTGCACGTGGGCCAGATACCAAAATCCGGGGACGGTGAGGGGCAGGTGGGGGTCGTTTGCGAGCAGCGGTTTGCCGCTTGCGGTGCGCGCGCCGCCGACGACCCAGTTGTTCGACGCACCGACAGTTTGAGTGAAGGGTGCGAGCGCATCGAGCGCGTCGGCGAACTTCGTGCCTTCTTGCGGTGCGTAGCGGCGGTAAGCCGCCACGACTTCGGGAGGCAGCGGTGGGTTGAAGGCTGCGGCCTTGTCCGGCGAAAGCACCTTCAGCAATTGGAGACGGAACAGTTCCTGAAACGCGTTCGCCGAGAGTTGCACTGCGACGCCCTTCAGCACCGCGACGGAGTCGGCTGGTTGCCACGGCTCAAAGTCGGTGCCGAGCATGAAGAACTCGGGGGGCAGCGGTTTGCCGTTGCCCGGTATCGACGCGTTCACACCGGCAGCATAGGCGGCGAGCGCTGCGCGCGTGTCCGGCGCGAGGTGTGCTTCTGCCCCGCGCGCGGCACGGTAGAGGCCCAGTGTGCGCAGATAGGTGTCGGCGATCAGGGCCGGTGAACCCGCGACTTCGCTTAAGCGGCCCTGCACCAGGCGGCGCTGAAACGCCATCTGCCAGAGGCGGTCTTGACCGTGCACGAAGCCGAGGCCGAACAGCGCGTCGTTTCGGCTCTCGGCATAGATGTGCGGCACACCGTCGGCATCACGCAGAATGCGCACAGGCGCGTTCACGCCTTCGACCGTCACTTCGCCGCTGAGCGCAGGCACCGACCAGCGCAGCCAAAGGGCAGATACGATCAGCCATAGCGTGGCGATCCCCACGACGAACGCGAGCGTCAAGCCTGCAACCTTGAAGAAGCGTTTCATTCGGTGCGTTTTGCGATAGTAGTTCGGCAACCAACTTAGTCGGAACTTCGCTCATGGCAAACGTCGCTTTCATCGGCCTTGGACGCATGGGATTTCCCATGGCGGGGCACCTCGCGCGCGCGGGTCACGCGGTCAGCGTGTTCAACCGCACGCGCATGCGGGCCGACGAATGGTGCGCTGCGCATGGCGGCCGCCCCGCCGCGACGATGGCCGAGGCGGCGAAGGGTGCTGCGATCGTGTTCTGCTGCGTGGGTGACGATCCGGACATTCGCGAGGTCGCGACGGCTGCGTTTCCGGCGATGGCGAAGGGTGCGGTCTTCGTCGATCACACGACCGGTTCGGCGACACTTGCGGAAGAGCTTTCGCGGGAGGCTGGGCGACAAGGGCTCGCGTTCATCGACGCGCCCGTGTCGGGCGGTGAAGCGGGCGCTCAGAAGGGTCAGCTTACCGTGATGTGCGGTGGCGACGAGGCTGCGTACGCGCAAGCGGAGCCCGTGATCCGCGCTTACGCGAAGATGGTGAAACGGTTGGGGCCTGCGGGCGCCGGACAGAAGACCAAGATGGTCAACCAAATTTGCATCGCGGGAGTGGTGCAGGGTCTCGCCGAAGGGATCGCCTTCGCGGAGCGAGCGGGGCTTGATCCGAACGCGGTCGTCGACGTGATCGCGAAGGGCGCCGCGCAAAGCTGGCAGATGGAAAACCGCGCGGCGACAATGCACGAGCGCAAGTTCGATTTCGGTTTTGCGGTGGAATGGATGCGCAAAGACTTGCGCATCGCGCTCAATGAGGCGCGCAAGACCGGCGCGCAGTTGCCGCTAACCGCGCTGGTGGATCAGTTCTACGCCGACGTGGAGCGGATGGGCGGCAAGCGGTGGGATACGTCGAGCTTGATCGCGCGGTTGAAGGTGCAGAAGGCGTAGCAGGTCCGTCGCGGGGTTATCCAGGGGGAGAGACGCTATGCCGATCACCGCGATTTATGCGGGGCTGTTGACGATGCTGTTGCTGTATTTGTCGGTGCGCGTGATCGGCGTCCGGAAGTCGGCCAAGGTTGAGATCGGTGATGGAGCGGATAAGCAATTGCTGCGGCGGATCCGCGTGCATGCGAATTTTGTCGAGTATACGCCGTATGCGCTGATCCTGATCGGGTTGCTGGAAAGCTTGAAGGCGCCGGGGATGATGCTGCATGCGCTGGGAGCGACATTGCTCGCTGGGCGGGTCCTGCATGCCTATGCGTTGTCGCAGACGCCGCACATTTTGCCGATGCGGGTGGCTGGGATGGCGCTGACGTTCGGGGTGCTGGCAGTTGCGGCTGTGGCATGTCTAACGCTGGGGCTGCCACGGCCTGTCTAGTGCCTC
>JANLXP010000835.1:0-1351 GCA_031365165.1 Alphaproteobacteria bacterium | reverse complement strand
CTGAACATGGCGACGGCTGCGAACGGCGACGGCGCGAACGTCTATGCACAGATTGCGATCCGTCCGACAGGACTGGTTCTTGGTTGGGAGTCGACGGTCAATCCGTTCACGTTCCAGCCGTCGTATCAGGCGGTCGCGCATTTGCCCGTGAAAGAACGTCTTGAACGGCTGCGCGATCCCGAGTTGCGTGCGCGCATCATCGCTGAGCGCCCGCCGATTGAAGGCGAGCTCGCCGTGCTGCGCATGATCTTGGCGCAAGGCTTCGACCGCATGTTCCGTCTGATGACGCCGACGGGTCCGGACTACGAGCCCGCGCCGGAGATGTCGGTTGCCGCCGAGGCGAAGCGTACGGGCAAGGATCCGCGCGGCATCGTCTATGACATGCTGATGGAAAATAACGGGCGGGGTTACGTTTATCTGCCGCTGCTGAACTACGCGGAGTTCAACTTCGACCACATCCACGAAATGCTGCAGTCCGACCGTACGGTGCTTTCGCTGTCCGACGGCGGCGCGCATTGCGGCGTGATCTGCGACGCGAGCTTCCCGACCTATCTGCTGACGCACTGGGTCCGCGACCGCAGCCGCGGCGCGCGCATCACGCTGGAGCAGGCGGTGAAGCGTCAATGCCACGACACGGCGCGCCTCTATGGATTGCATGATCGCGGCACGTTGTTGCCGGGCCAGCGCGCGGACATCAACGTCATCGATCTTGAGCGTTTAGCGATCGACGCGCCGCAGGTGGTTTATGACCTGCCTGCCGGTGGCCGGCGCCTCATTCAACGCGCAAGCGGCTATCGCCATACGTTTGTCGCGGGCACCGAAACCTTCAGCGACGGTGTGTCGACGGGCGCGAAACCGGGCAAGCTCGTTCGGGGAACACAACAAGCGCCATCGTTCGCGGCGGCTGCGGAGTAGTTCGCGAGGTTAGCCACCGTACTCGTCAAGTAGGATCATCGCGTGGCGGCATCCGAGGCCGGCGCGGGTTGACGCAGTTTTTCCTCGATGGCCTCGAACGGCGCGTCCATCACCGTGAGATGCGCGGGCAGTTCGAGCGTGAGTTTGGCTGGCGCGGTGACGACGCGTGTGGGTGCGACTCTCGGGGCGTGGCTTTCGACGAGCAGGTCCACAGCCTCGTCCTTCTCATCGAGGAGGTGAACCAGCGAAAAGTCGAGGCAGGGAAACGTGTCGTGCGCGTAGAAATCCTGGCCGGTGATGAAGACAATGCGGCCATCTTGGAGCTCGAACGCGTAGGCTGCGCCCTCGTCCTCGACTTCATCGAATTCCACAAATCGCGTTGCCGTGATGTCGAAGACGTCGGCGGCGTTCCGTCGTAGCGCGGACTCGAAGTGCT
>JANLXP010000805.1:0-5750 GCA_031365165.1 Alphaproteobacteria bacterium | reverse complement strand
CCGTAATTTTCGAAGTAGCCGCCGTCGATGATCTGATAGGCGGCACCACCCATCTTCTCCGAACTGACGAACCGCCCCGCCGGCGAGATGAAGGGAAAGCGCGCCGAGTTCGTGACCGCGGTTGCCATCCGTATGTCGTGCCCCGCCATCGCCAGGAAGTCGCCGCTGTCGGCGAACAACTGCTTGTCCGCGGGCGAACGGATCGTGGAAGTGATCAGCCGTTTGCCCGAAACGACATCCGTGCCGTTCAACAGCAGGTGCGGCAGCAGCTCGACGGGCGTGCGGCTGTCGCTCTGCGGCGAGAAGCGCAGACCTAAGAACCCATCCGGCACATGCCGCGGCAGGGCGAACCCTTTGTCCGCCGCCCACATCGCATCGAACGTATCTTCAAGCGCCGTGTTGCGATCGGGAATGCCGGCCCAGGTCCACAACGGACCCACCATGCTGCCGAACATGTCGTTCAAGAAGTAGGTGGCAATCGATCCCGAAAGCAAATCGCGCGTCGCAAAATGCGCGACCGCGGTGCGCGTGATGGGATCGTCCCAATCGACGGTGCCGTCCTCGCGTCCTTGCGCGCGCACGAGCCGCGCATAGCTCGTGGCGCCGAGCGCCCCACCCGAGACGCCGCTGATCGCAAAGAGGTTGCGCCCAAAATCGCCGTTCGTCTTGAAATCGAGCATGCGCATCGACGAGATCAGCCAAGCCGCGGCCCGGCTCGCACCGCCCGATGCCGCCACAATTATGACGGGCAGCCGCTCCGTTCGCGTGGGATCGGTGCGCCGCCGCGCCGCCACCCACTCCTGAAGCGCGGCCTTCAGATCGGGCCGGCAGACCGTCCTGACGCCGCCCGCATTGTTGCTCTCCGCACACGGCGCCGAACCCGTGGGCTCGTTCAGTTGCGTCTCGCCGAGCCGCACGACGTGCTTCTCAAGCACCCACGGCGGCGATAGGAACCAGAGCCCGAGCGCGAACGTACCGAGCACGCTTGCAACACGCTTCATCCGGTGCAGTTCGCCCGGTGCGAAATGCGTGGCGTCGCCGCGGTTGAAGAAGAACCGCACGACATACATCAACCGCTCGACAAGATCGCGCATGATGGCAAGCGCCATCACAAGCGGCCCGACCGCGAACGCAAGCGACGCAATCGCCGTCGTCGGCGCATCGAATTGCGCAACGGCGCGCGGCGCAGTGCCTACCACCGCGAGCGCCACAAAACTGCACGCCAGCGATAGCACCGCGAACGGCCAGCCGAACGGCGAGAACGCCAACACCCGCGCCGCGCGCGAACGCTTCATCCATGCCGGCGCTTCGAACGCATTCATCCACCGGAACTCGGTGCGGTAGAGCACGAACACATAAAGCAACCCGACAAGCCCGAAGCTCAGCAGCTCCGCACCCAGAAGACCGCTGAAGAAGTGTCCCGTGCGGAAGGAAAAGAGGATCGGCAGCACCGTCATGCCGCCCGCGAACAGCAGCGCCATGCGCGGCGCCCATTCGTAGGACCACTCGGTGGGCTCGTCTTCGTAGTGCCGCACGTGCCGGCGCAAGTCCTCATCTTCGTCGTCGAAGAGGTCGGAGTGCGCGGCTTTCTTGCGCAAGATACGCGCCTTGTCGGTCTCGCCGCGGTTCATCTGCGCGGTCAGCGCCGCGCGCGTCCAAAACCAAGCGGACAAGCCCAGCGTCATGGCCGACAGCGCAAACAAAAACGGCCGCGCCGATATCTTCAGCTGCCAGATCGGCGTCTCCATGCCCGCGAACATGTCCGGCATCTGCGGCGGCAGCCACACGGCGGCGAACGCCACCGCGGGCACCAGCACGCCGATCGGCTCCTCCGCCCAGCGGAGCAACAACTGTTCTAGCCGTCTCAAAGCGCGCGAAAAGCTCATGCGCGAATCACCTTTCCGCTACAGGTCATTCTCGCGCGCGCCAGGTCGCACTGGACAGTCCAGCCGGAGCCGCTATCTACAGGCGCTGTGACACCCGTCCGCCTTCGAAAGCGGGACGGTGCGTCCAAGACACGCTCAATTCAGGCCGTCGGGGAACGATCCATGGACTATTTGGTGCAGTTGGCGGCCGATCCGGCGGCATGGGTGGCCTTGATCACGCTGATCGCAATGGAGGTCGTGCTCGGCATCGACAATCTGATTTTCATCTCGATCTTGACGAACAAGTTGCCCGTGGCCGACCGCGAGCGCGCCCGCCGCATCGGCATCAGCTTGGCGCTGATCATGCGGCTGGCCCTCTTGAGCACGGTCGCGGTCATCGTGCAGTTGACCGAACCCCTGTTCACCGCCTTCAACCACGGCTTTTCCTGGCGCGACCTGATCTTGATCGCGGGCGGCCTGTTCCTGGTCTGGAAGGCGACGAAGGAAATCCACCACAACGTGGACCCCGACCCGACCGATGACGTCTTCGACACCCGCGTCGCGACGTTGGCGTTCTCCGCCGCGATCGGTCAGATCATCGTGCTCGATCTCGTCTTCTCGATCGACAGCATCGTGACTGCCGTCGGCATGACGGATCATATCCCGATCATGGTGGTCGCCGTCGTCGTGACCGTTGCGATCATGCTGGTCGCCGCAACCCCGCTCGCGAACTTCATCAACGCAAACCCGACGATCGTCATATTGGCGCTGAGCTTCCTGTTGATGATCGGCATGGCGCTGATCGCCGACGGCTTCGGCTTCCACGTGCCGAAGGGCTACATCTACGCCGCCATGGGTTTCTCGGCCGCGGTCGAAGGGCTGAACATGCTGGCCCGCAACCGCGCGAAAAAACGGGCAGGGTCGAAACCGAAGGAGAACTAGCGGCTCCGCTCGCTCGGCGTCAGCTTGACGTCGATCCGCTGCCCGCCGCGCAACACGGAGGCGTTGAGCGTCCGCCCGATCGACTGTGCGTTCAAACGGCGCAACAGATCGTCGACGCCTTCCGTCGGCTTCTCGTCCAGCGCGACCAAAATATCGCGCGCGAGAATGCCCGCTTGAGCGGCCGGACTACCCGGCTCCACATGCGTAATCATCGTGCCCGAAGCGCCGGTGCTTGCCGCCAGCTGCAAGCGCCGCGGAATCTGCATCGTCTGCGCCGCGACACCGATATAGCCGCGCCGCACGCGCCCGTGCTTGACGAGTTCGCTCAACACGAAGCTCGCGGTATTGCTCGCCACCGCAAAGCAAATGCCCTGCGCGCCCATGATGACGGCCGTGTTGATGCCCACGACCTCGCCGCGCGAGTTGACGAGCGGCCCGCCGGAGTTGCCGGGGTTCAACGCCGCGTCGGTCTGGATGACATCGTCGATCAACCGCCCCGAACTCGCGCGAAGCGACCGGCCCAACGCGGACACCACGCCCGCAGTCACCGTCGACTCGAACCCGAGCGGATTGCCGATCGCGATCACCAGGTGTCCGGGCTTCAGCGTCTTGGAGTCGCCCAGCACAGCCACCGGCAGTTTCGCGTGCGCATGCGCATGCAAGAGCGCCAAATCGGTGTGTGGGTCGTCGCCGATCACGCGCGCGTCGAACGTGAGTTGGTCGGACGTGGTCAGCCGCGCGCTCGAAGCGCCTTGCACAACGTGGCTGTTTGTCAGCACCAACCCGTCGGACGAAATGATAACGCCTGATCCCGTCCCGCCGCGCCCATTTGCCTGCGCCTCAACCCGCACAACGGCAGGCCCCACGCTCTCCGCCACCGACGAGACGGTGCGTGAATAGGCATCGAGCAACTGCTCGTCGTGGTCGACGGAACCGCGCGGAGCGGGCGCCGGCTCACCGGCGCGGTTCGGTTGCGAGAGAAACGAGATCGTGCGTGAAAGAGCGGACATGACAGCTTAAGATCGTGCGCACCCGCCGGTTTTCAACCCTGGACTTTTCTGGGGCAGCACAAGGAAATGCCCTTCGCCATGAGCGCTCCACGCAACATCGCCGTCATCGTCGGAAGCCTGAGAAAAGACTCGCTGAACCGCAAAGTCGCGAACACCTTGATCGAACTCGCGCCGGAAACGCTCAAGCCTGCCATCGTCGAGATCGGCGCGCTGCCGCTTTACAATCAAGACCTGGACGACACGCCGCCCGAAGCCTGGACGACCTTCCGCGAGCGCATCAAGGCGGCCGACGGCGTTTTGTTCGTGACGCCGGAACACAACCGCTCCGTTCCCGCCGCCATGAAAAACGCGCTCGACGTCGGCTCACGGCCCTATGGCAAGAATGTGTGGTCGGGCAAACCCGGCGCCGTGGTCAGCGCCTCGCCGGGCGCGGCCGGTGGCTTCGGCGCCAGCCACCACTTGCGCCAATCGCTCGTCTTCCTGAACGTACCCGCGATGCCGCAACCCGAAGTCTACCTGGGCGGCGCCGACAAGTTGTTCGACGGAACGGGCAAACTGACGAACGACCGCACGCGCACGTTCCTGCAAAGCTTCATGCAGGCCTACGTCGCCTGGGTGAACGCCAACGCAAAAATCTAAAGCTGGAGACTCCATGTCCCTCACGCTCCACTACCACCCGCTGTCCTCGTTCTGCCAAAAGGTGTTGGTTGCGCTTTATGAGAACGCGACGCTGTTCACGCCGCATCTCATGGATTTCGGAGATCCCGCCTCGCGCAAAGCGTTTCTCGAACTCTGGCCGGTCGGCCGCTTCCCGGTGCTGCACGATGCAAACGGCGATCGCACAATTCCAGAATCGAACATCATCATCGAGTACCTGGCGCAGCACTACCCCGGCAAAACGCAGTTGATCCCGGCGGACCCAGACCTCGCGCGCCAAACGCGCTTCCGCGACCGCTTCTTCGATCTCTACGTCAACGTGCCGATGCAAAAGATCGTGACCGACCGGCTTCGCGGGGAAGGCCGCCACGATCCCGAAGGCGTCGACCAAGCGCGCGCCCTGATGAAAACCGCGCTCGACATGATCGACGAAGAGATCGCCAAGCGCACCTGGGCGATGGGTGACACCTTCACGATGGCCGACTGCGCCGCAGCGCCCGCACTCGATTACGCGAACCGCGTAATGCCGTTTGCGACCAGTCACAAAAACGCGGCGGCCTATCTCGACCGCCTCACCAACCGCCCGTCATTCGCGCGGACCCTGAAAGAGGCTGAGCCCTACCGGAAGATGTTCCCGCAGTAGTGCATCGATCACAGTTGCGAGGGAGCGCCGATCACAAACTTTTATTTCGTGAGAGCGGCTTCGACATCTTCGACAGAGGCGGTGCTCAAGTCGGCACCGACGAGTTCGGCTTGCGTGAACGAACCAGTCAGATCCTTCATGAACTCGATGTAGACGGTTCCATCACACAACGGGACAGAATCATCCCAGCAATGAGCACCCAAAAACTTCCGTTGAAAGTCATTAAGCGCATGGCCATCAACGCCCCACAGTGACTGCCCATCTTTGCCGCGGAAGGCGTAAGTGATTTTCACCGCTTCGTCGCGAACTACTGGAGGCTCTTCGTTCACTGTGATGCGAGCTTCAAACGAAAATCGCTTTCCGAGTAGGGCGTCGTCTGGAAGGGGGTAACTCGATTTTCCTAGATCTTTGCCGTTGTATGTTGCGCTGGCGAGCGGGAACTCGCGGATTGAATCAAGATGGGTAAAATCGGCGCTCTTAAGGCCCCTGAGCGCCATGACTGTTACGCCTGTGTTGTACCTATTGGTTAGTTTGGGGGCTGCCAGCTTCGCTCTGCGAGCAGCCAATTCTGCTTGGTAGCCCGGGCTTCGAACGCATTTGTCGTAGTCGGATTTCCGCAGTGCGAAATAATCC
>JANLXP010000777.1:0-2728 GCA_031365165.1 Alphaproteobacteria bacterium | reverse complement strand
CACCGCCAGGCACCGCGATGGGAAACCCGTAAAGGTCGTTCCAAATGAATACCGGCATCCGCTCCGGCGCATAAGCCGACGCATCCGCGGGCGGCGCAAACCAATGCAACGTCTGCCGCGTCACGGTAAGCCGCCGGGCGCGCGTCGCGGGCAAGAACCCCGGTATCCACGCCCCCGCCGCCAGCACGACCTTGCCCGCGCGGAACACCTCACCAGCCGTTCGCACCGCCACGCCGGCGCCATCCGCTGCGATCGAGACCACCTGCGTATTGAGCCGCACCGTCGCCCCCAGCGCCTGCGCACGGCGCATTTGAGCACCGACCACCCGTTCTGGCACCGCAAGGCCAGCACCCGGCTCGAAATAGGCGCGCTCCCCGTCGAACTGCTCATAGGCGGGGAACCGTGCCCGCACCTCGCCGCCATTCAAAATCTCATGCGCAATCCCGAACGACCGCGCAGCGGCGATCGTGGTCTCCAAGAACCCCGCCGGCACATGGGTGGCGTGCGGTAGAACCCCGCCCAGCACCAGCAACCCGCACCGCGTCACAAGCCTATCGTCGCCGGCCTCGGCGCTCAGCTGGTCCCAAAGCGCGAATGACCTCTGCGCAAAGGGCGTGTACGCGGCACCCTCGCCGATAGCTGCCCGCACGATCCGCGTCTCACCGTGCGTCGAGCCGAACGTGTGCGGCGGCGCGAACCGATCGAACCCGGCGACCTTCGCACCAGCCCGTGCAGCCGCGAGCAGTGCCGCACCACCTACGGCGCCCAGCCCCACGACGATGATGTCAAAGTCCGTCATACCTGAAGTTCCTCGGGGCCAACCTTAAGGTGTCCCGCGCAATCAACCAACCTGGGCGTTAACGCTCGTAAAAATGGCCGTTGCGCTCTGCTGAGGGGTCAACCAACATCCGCCCAACCAAGAAAACTAGAATGTTGGAGGAATCGCATGACGAAGAAGCCTGCAGTCGCCGTGATCGGTGCTGGCCTGGGTGGCCTCGCCGCCGGCGTCAAACTCAAAGAAGCGGGTTTCGACAACGTCACGATCCTTGAGAAGGCCGCGAAAGTCGGCGGCACCTGGCGCGACAATTCATATCCCGGCTGCTGTTGCGACGTACCCGTCTCGCTCTACCAATTCTCCTTCTCGCCAAGCCTCAAGTGGAGCCACCTCTTTCCCCGCTACAACGAAGTTCAGCAGTACACGGAGGATATGGCCGACAATTTCGGCCTGCGCCCCCACTTGCACCTGAACGAGGAAACGAAGTCGGCGGTCTGGGACGACGAGCGTGCCGTCTGGAAACTCACCACATCGAAGGGCAAAACCTACGAAGCGAACGCGATCGTCGCAGCCTTAGGCCAACTGAACCGTCCCGCGTTGCCGAAGATTGAAGGCCGCGAAAGCTTCGACGGCCCCGCGTTCCACTCCGCCCAATGGGACCATTCGGTCGATCTCAAGGGCAAGCGCGTCGCGATCATCGGCTCAGCAGCAAGCGCCGTGCAAATCATCCCTGAGGTCGCAAAGGTCGCGGGCCACCTCAGCGTCTTCCAGCGCACCGCGAACTGGCTGGTACCGCGACTCGACCGTCCGATCACGGAAGAAAAAAAGGCGCTGATGATGAGCGCGCCGCACGTCGCGATGATGAACCGCGACCTCATCTACCAAAATTCCGACTACCTGTTTTGGCAAGCGTTCAGCTGGACCGAAGTGGGTCGCGCCGCTTACACGCGCGTCGCGCTCAATCACCTCGCCGAACAAGTGCCCGATGCGGAGCTTCGCAAGAAGCTGACACCAAGCTATCCGATCGGCTGCAAACGCATTCTATTCGCCGACGACTACTATCCGACGCTGATGCACGACAACGTCTCGCTGGTCACCGACGCGATCGCGAAAATCACGCCGACTGGCATCGAAACGAAAGACGGCAAGAAGCACGCGTTCGACGTCATCGTGTACGCGACCGGATTCGAAACCACAGGCTGGCACTGGTCGGTCGATGTGGTTGGCAAGAACGGCAAACGCCTGAACGATCAATGGAAAGATCGGCCGCAAGCCTATCTCGGCATCACGGTTGCGAACTTTCCTAACATGTTCGTGTTGTACGGCCCGAACACGAACCTCGGACACAATTCGATCACCTTTATGCTCGAACGTCAGGTCGAGTACGCGGTCAAGGCGCTCAGCGAATTATACGCGCGCGGCGCGGCCGCGATGGACGTGACGGAGGCGGCGCAAACGCGTTTCAACAAAACGCTGCAAGCGGATTTGGCGAAGACGACGTGGGCCGATCCGCACTGCCGCTCTTGGTATAAAAACGAGCATGGCGACATCACGCAGAATTGGTCTTCGCACACGCGGGATTACGCGAAAGCAACGGAGCAGGTGGAGTGGGGCGATTACGCCGTCCGCCCGGGCCGTCCGCTGGCTGCGGAATAGTCCCTGCTACATCGGGCAGGTGTAGCGGGAGTCGCCACCACTACCAGGTGGTCGAATTGGATCGGAGCGGCTTGTATATCGTGTCTATGCGAAGCGCTTGCGCCCCGATGGTGAGCAAAGGAATGGCTGTTCGGCAGCACTGGGTCGGCGTAACGGTGATTGCAGCCTTGGCGGCGCAATGCGCGTTGCCCGTGCTGGGCGGCGTTCTACCGCACGCGACCCATGTGCCGGCGGGGTTCTTGGAGACCACGATCGCCGCTGCGCGGTCGTTCGGGATTGCGCATGAGATTTTGAATG
>JANLXP010000758.1:0-1119 GCA_031365165.1 Alphaproteobacteria bacterium | reverse complement strand
GACACGGAGCTCTTCAAGGAGTGGTTCCAGGCCCTGGCGCAGAACGCAGGTCTGACGCTGCACATCGAGAACCTCTACGGCGAGAACAACCATCACATCGCCGAGAGTTGCTTTAAGGCTTGCGCGCGGGCGCTTCGGCAGGCGCTGGAAGTCGATCCGCGCGCGGCCGGTCAGGTGCCCAGCGTGAAGGGCAGCCTGGGGTCTTAGGGCCCGTTCCACGACTTTTTGGCGCATGTGAGAGCAGCAAGTCGTGGGTGGTCCGCCTGCGCGGACCATGACAGTAATGGGTCGAATTGCCAGGTATTGAATTGAGCGACGTCGTTGCCATCATCGACTATGGGTCGGGGAACTTGCGGTCCGCCGAGAAAGCGATGGCGCGCGCGATTTCTGACGGCGGAATATCCGCGCGGGTTGTTGTCACCGATCAAACCGATGTCGTGCAGAAAGCCGGACGGATTGTGCTTCCCGGCGTCGGTGCCTTTGCCGATTGCATGCGCGGTTTGCGCGCCGTGCCTGGGATGGTCGGCGCGTTGACCGAGGCGGTCAAACAGCGTGGAGTTCCGTTCTTAGGCATTTGCGTCGGTATGCAGTTGATGGCTGCGCGCGGGCTCGAACATGGAACGCATGAGGGGCTTGGGTGGATCGAGGGCGATGTTGTGCGTCTGACGCCCAGCGATACGGCGCTCAAGATTCCGCATATGGGTTGGAACACGCTTGGTATCGCGCGCCCTCACCCTGTTCTCGCGCACGTGCAAGACAACGAGGCGCACGCGTACTTCGTTCACAGCTTTGAATTTGCTGCGGAGAATGATCGTGATGTTGTCGCTTCCACCGACTACGGCGGACCAATTGCTGCCGTGGTGGCGCGCGACAACATGATCGGTACGCAGTTTCATCCGGAGAAGAGCCAAGCTGTGGGCTTGCAGCTGTTGCAGAACTTTTTGCGGTGGCGGCCGTGATTTTGTTTCCTGCAATCGATCTCAAAGACGGCAAGTGCGTGCGGCTGTTGCGCGGCGAAATGGCGAGCGCGACTGTGTTCAACGACGATCCGCTAGCGCAGGCATTGTCGTTTCAAGCGCTTGGGTTTTCGTGGCTGCACATTGTCGATCTCGACGGTGC
>JANLXP010000750.1:0-5136 GCA_031365165.1 Alphaproteobacteria bacterium | reverse complement strand
CTCCCAGGCAAGGAATGACAGCATACCCATTCCCGTCAGTTTCGATCATGGGAATGGTTATGCTCTCACCTAATTACCGCCGCCGCGCGATCATGTTGTAGATCGGTCCGAACCCCAGCAATGCTGCGCCCACGAAGGGCGCCGCAACCACCGACAGGCGAATGCCCAAAAAGCTGTCGGGGCTCGTTATCGTTACCGCTGCGGTCGCCGCCAGCCCCACGCAGATCAGCAGCACGCCCGCTACCACGCGCGCCTTGGGCACTGTGCGCCCACCCCTGATCGGGCCGAAGCTGCGCTCGTGCCGCGCGAACACCGCGATCATCGGCAGCAGTGCTGCGATGTAGATTGCGAACCACAGCGGGCGCGAGACCCACCACGCGGGCGATCCGGGGACCTGATCCAAGCCCCATCCGCCGAGCAGGACCCAGCACACCGTCATCACCAGCACGAAGGCGGTGAGGTGCCACAGATAGACGGTCATGATCATACCGTTCATCAGCACCGTCGCGGTCCAGATGTTGAGATTGTCGAGCATCCTGCGGCCCAAAGGCTCGAGCGCGAGCACCAGCCCGACTTGCGCGATACCCAGCGCAAACAGCGCCAGCGTCGGCGGTAGCGAGTTGGAGAAGCCGCCGGGAGCCGCCACCATCGCCACAGGGTAGAAGCCGTAGACCGTGATCGAAATCAGAACCCCGAGCCCGACCACGAACCAGCCGAGCGCGAACAGCCGGTTGTCGAACTTGCCGTCGCGCCATGCAAAGCCGAGCTGATGGATCGCCAGAAACACCCACAGGAAGTTGGTGAAATTGACGTAGGGCACTTGTGCCGAGAAGGTCAGCCAGTCGGTCAGCATTGCCGCGGGGATGAACCACGCGAAGCTGAGCCAACCGAAACGCTTCCACGCCATGTAGGTCAGCGGGGTGAAGCCGGTCACCAGCAGATAGACCGCCAGGAACCAGACTGGGATCAGGGCTGCTTCGGTCGCCATGCGGATTTGTTCGCGCGGCAGGCCGACCTGCGTCAGTATCACGGCGAGAGCCGCCCACAGCATCAGCAACGGAAAGATCGGGTTGATGAGGCGCTGCACCCGGCTCGCAAACCAGTCGCGGTACTTGCCGATCTGTCCGGGCTCAGCCTTGCGCAGCGTCGCGTCCCAGCTGACCCCGTTCGAATAGCCGCCAACGAGGAAGAAGACCGGCATCACCTGGAAGATCCACGTTAGCCAGGCCGCCGATTCGGAAACGCTGAGCAGGTCGCCGCGTTGCAGCACGCCCGCCGCATCGACATAGACCCCGGCCATCAGCCAGTGGCCGCACACCACCGCCAAGATCGAGACCGCGCGCAGGAAATCGACCCAGCGGTTGCGCTCGGGCGGCGCCATTTGCGCCAGCTCGCGCGCCTTACTCCACATTTGCGATCCACATCGTCAGCATTGCGATCCCACTAGCCGTTCGGATGATTCGAACATCGGGTGCCTTCTGCCTCGGCGCAAGCTCCTTTAACCCGCGCTTAAGCATAAACCTGCGAGGATTTCTTGCGCGATTCGCGCGGAGGAACCTTCGTGACTCTACGACATGTTTTGCTGGGCACGGCAGCGGCGCTGTGCTCCCTCACGGCGGCCAACGCAGCGACCACCACGCCGTCGGGCTGGTACATCAGCCTCGGTGCGGGCGCCAACTGGCTGCCGGACAACGACATCGACGAATTCTCGATCGGAGGCGCGCCGAGCACGACCAACGAGTTCAGTTGGGAGAGCGGCTACGTCGTCGCCGGCGCGGTGGGCTACGACTTTGCAGACAGATGGCGCGCCGAGTTCGAAGTGGCCTATCGCCTCAACCACGCCGACGGATTCCTCCAAAGCGGTTCTCCCTCTACCGTGCCGGGCGCGGAGATCTGGGAACTGTCGCAAATGATCAATGTCTTCTACGACTTTCCGGTCAGCGACAAATTCACGGTATCCGCCGGTGCGGGCGTTGGCGGGACGCTGGTGGTCTTCAACCCCGGCTGTTCGGGCAATTTCGAAAGCGCGAACTGCAACAACGAAACCGACGACTATGTCTTGACGGGACAGTTGATCGCACAAGCCGCATATCGTGTTGCCGAGCGTTGGCAACTCTTCGTCGACTATCGATTCATGTTGCTCGACGACGCCGAAGTCACGAATCCCGGCGACGGCGAACACTGGACCATCGAAAAGACGGATCATGCCCTGTCGCTGGGCGTCCGCTTCGACTTGCAGCGCGACGGCGCACCGCCGCCACCGGCCGCCGTGCAGCCGCCTCCGCCGCCGCCGGCGAACGCGCCAAAGCAGTTCATGGTCTTCTTCGGCTTCAACAAAGCGAACCTGACGGCCGAGGCGTCGCGTGTCGTCGCAGATGCGGCCGCGGCTGCGAAGGAATTCGGTTCGGCGTCGATCATGGTCGTCGGCCATACCGACACGGTGGGTTCGAACGCCTATAACGACCGCTTGTCGATGCGCCGTTCGCAGGCCGTGAAAGACGGGCTCGCCGGGCAGGGCATTCCCGCGGCTGCGATCTCGACGGCAGGCCGCGGCGAAAGCGAACTGATGGTCCAGACGGACGACGCCGTGAAGGAGCCGCAGAATAGACGCGCGACCATCGATCTAAACTAACGGCTGGTGCTCTAAGGGACCGCGGGCGGCCTCGCCCGCTCTTTGCGGGTTCTCAAGCGCTCAAGAAGAGCGGGCGGGACGCCCGCGCTCCCAGCCTGCGCTGCGGCCCGCGTCAACATCCGCGCGATCGTAAGATTCGTCGTTGGGGCGCGCGGGCGCTTTTGGTTGTTCTTCGCGAATGATCGTCTCGGGCAGTTCGCGCCGGTCGCCGAGGTGGATGAAGAAGTGGATCATCACGGCGCCGGCGGCAATGAAAAGCAGTTGCCCGACGATATAGAGCCAGTATCGCACCGGGGTTTGAGCACGGGTGCGGACGGCACCGGGTTTGGTTTCGAAGACGGCGCCGTGGCGCAGAGCGTGGTTGAGTGTCCACAGGCTCACCGCGATCAAGAGCGCGATGGCGCCAACGAGCATCAGCTTGATAGCGAAGACAAGGATGGACCAGAGCATGGTCGTGTCCACGGTGTTTCCTTAAAGCTGGCTACGCCGCCATCAGCGCTTTCACGTGGGCGGCGGTGGAGTCGGCCAGGGCTTTGAGGTCGTAGCCGCCTTCTAAGGTTGAGACGACGCGGCCTGCGCATTTGGCTTTGGCGATGGCGCAGACTTTTTCGGTGACCCAGGTGTAGTCGGATTCGACGAGGTTCAGGTTTGCGAGCGGGTCTCTGCGGTGGGCGTCGAAGCCTGCTGAGATCAAAATGAAGTCGGGGTTGAAGGCGTCGAGCTTCGGCAGCACGTCCGCCTCCCACGCTTCACGGAATTCTGGACCGCCGGCGCCGGGGTCCAAAGCTGCGTTGACGATGTTGTTCGCCCTGCCCCGTTCTTGCGGGCGGCCGGTGCCAGGGTAGAGCGGCATTTGATGGCTGGAGGCGAAGAAGAGGTCCGGGTCTTCTTCGAACATCGCTTGCGTGCCGTTGCCGTGGTGCACGTCGAAGTCCACGACGGCGATACGCTTGAGCCCGTGGCGCGCGCGCGCGTGCAGCGCGCCGATCGCGACGTTGTTGAACATGCAAAAGCCCATCGCGCGCGTCGGCTCCGCGTGGTGGCCCGGCGGGCGCACGGCACAGAACGCGTTCGTGACCTTGCCCGACATCACGCGATCGACCGCGGCGACGACGGCGCCGGCCGCGCGCAGCATCGCCTCTCCCGATCCGGGCGAGAGATGCGTGTCGGGATCGAGCGAACCGTAGCCCTGCTCCGGCACCGCCTTCAGCACGGTGTCGACGTAGTAGCTGGGGTGCACGCGCGAGAGTTCTTCGCGCGCGGCGGGCGGGGCCTCTTCGCGCGCGAGATACTGAAACGCCTCATCCTCCAGCGCGCGCAAAACGGCGCGCAAACGGTCCGCCGACTCCGGGTGGCCCGGTGGCGTTTCGTGATATAGGCAGGCGGAATGGGTGATGAGCGCGGTGGTCATGGGCGTGAGTTTCGGCCATCGGCGCCGCCGCCGCAAGTGATGGCGGCCATGGAGACGACGGGTTGAGCGAGCACGCTGAAGCTGAGCACGACGACGGGTTGATCGTTGGGGTTTTGCTCGACGGTAAGGGTGGCGCGCGCGAGGTCGGTTGGCCGGAGATCCGTGCGTGGGAGCCGGATGCGGGCGTGCTGTGGGTGCATTTGAACCGCACGAAAGAGGACGCCGCGGCTTACATCCGGCGTGAGGCTGCTCTCGACGAAGTCACGGTCGAGGCGTTGCTTGCGCCCGATACGCGTCCGCGCGTGGTGCCGCAGGGCGCGGGGCTCATCGTCAATCTGCGCGGCATCAACTTCAACCCGGGCGCCGATCCCGAAGACATGATCTCGCTGCGCGGTTGGGTGCAGAAGCGGCGGTTGATCACCACGCGTGCGCGGCCTTTGATGGCGACGCGCGATGTGGAGGCGCGGCTTGCGCGCGGCGTCGGGCCGAAGGACGAGATCGACTGCCTGTTCGAGCTGGCGAAGGGTTTGCTCTCGCGCGTGGGGCATGCCGTGGAGGAATTATCGGACGGCGTCGACGCGCTTGAAGACCAGGTCGTCTCCGGCGACGTGGATGAGGTGCGCGAGAAGCTGGGCGAGGCACGCAAGCGTGCGATCGCCATCCGCCGGCACTTGGCGCCGCAGCGCGAGGCGTTGGCGCGCCTCACCGGCGAGAAGCACGAGATGCTGGACGCGATCGACGCGGTGCATTTCCGCGAACTCGCTGACGAGACGACGCGCTATATCGAAGAACTGGACAGCGTGCGCGAGCGGGCGAGCGTGGTGCAAGACGAGGTGCTGAACCGGCTGACGGAGCGGCAGAACCGGAACTCGTATGTGCTCACCATCGTGGCCGCGATCATGTTGCCGCTCTCGTTCGTGACGTCGCTGTTCGGGGTCAGCGTGCAAGGCATTCCGCTCGCAACCGACCCGAACGCGTTCTGGGTGCTGCTCGCGATCCTTGGCGTGATCGTGGCGCTCGAGGTTGCGGTCTTTAAGTGGACGAAGTGGTTTTGAATCCCTGGGACCGCGGGCGTCCTCGCCCGCTCTTTGGA
>JANLXP010000705.1:0-2696 GCA_031365165.1 Alphaproteobacteria bacterium | reverse complement strand
CCACGCACGATCAGCAATTTGATCGTAGACGACACAGCCAACAACCCGGCGGCCGTCGCGGCCGCGGCGGGGACCCCCGGTTCCGAACTAGTGACCGGGTTCCGCACCGACGGCACGCCGTTCGAGACGTTCTTCATTCCGAACCAGACGCCGGACGCCGCCTTGTCTGCGCCGTTCAACGCCTGGATGACGTTCTTCGGCCAGTTCTTCGACCACGGTTTGGATTTGGTCACCAAAGGCGGCTCGGGAACGGTGTTCATCCCTCTGCAGCCGGACGATCCGCTTTTCGTTCCGGGAAGCCCGACCAACTTCATGGTGCTGACGCGAGCGACGAACTTGCCCGGGCCGGACGGGGTGCTCGGCACTGCCGACGACATTCACGAGCAGGAAAATACCACCACACCGTTTGTCGACCAGAACCAGACCTACTCGTCGCATCCCTCGCACCAGGTGTTCCTGCGCGCGTACGAACTCGATGCCGACGGTAAGCCGGTTGCAACCGGCGAACTGATCACGAACCGTGACCTTGGGGCTGATGGCATCTTCGGCACCGCCGACGATGTACAGATCGGCGGCATGGCGACGTGGGCCGTGGTCAAGGCACAGGCGCGCGACATCCTGGGCATCAATCTCACCGATGCCGACGCCTTCAATGTGCCTCTGCTTGCGACCGACGCCTACGGCAATTTCTTGAAGGGGCCGAACGGCTTCCCGATGGTGATGATGAAGGGCCTGGACGGCCTTGCGGATACCGCCGACGATGTCTTGGTGGAAGGCAGTCCGGCGTTCCCGGTCGATCTAACCTTCGCCGTGCGCACCGGTCACCAATTCCTGATCGACGTCGCACACGAAGCTGCGCCAGTTTTCGTCAGCGGCGTCTTGGCGCCGGACAGCGACAGCGTGGTCGGTCTGTCTGAGCCAGGGACTTACGACAACGAGTTGTTGGACGCGCACTACA
Source organism: Alphaproteobacteria bacterium (assembly GCA_031365165.1). GTDB lineage: Bacteria > Pseudomonadota > Alphaproteobacteria > Micropepsales > Micropepsaceae > SZUA-430. The sequence goes on along the minus strand of JANLXP010000705.1, from coordinate 1,738 downwards.
TTGCCGGCGACGGCCGTGTGAACGAAAACATCGGTCTCACCTCCGTCCACGCCATCTTCCACTCCGAGCATAACCGCCTCGTGCAACACACGAAGGATGTCGCGCTCGCCTCGAACGATGTCGCGTTCTTGAACCAGTGGCTGATGCCGGACGCTCAAGTGACGGCGCTGCCGACGACGCAGGCCCAAATCGACGCACTGCATTGGAATGGCGAGAGGCTGTTCCAAGCGGCAAAATTCGGCACCGAAATGCAATACCAGCATCTCGTGTTCGAGGAATTCGCGCGTACGATTCAACCGAACATCGACCCGGCCCTTCTTGAGCACCAAAACTATCAGAGCGAGATCGATCCTTCGATCGTGGCCGAATTCGCGCACACGGTTTACCGTTTCGGCCACTCGATGCTGACCGAGACGATCGACCGGCTGGATCCCAACTTTGTGTCCAGCGAGATCGGCCTCATCCAGGCGTTCTTGAACCCGCTGGCGTATGTCGAGAGCGGACCGACGCCGGAACAGGCGACGGGCGCCATCGTGCGCGGCCTGACCCGCCAGGTTGGCAACGAAATCGACGAGTTCGTCACCGAAGCGCTGCGGAACAATCTGGTCGGCTTGCCGTTGGACCTTGCCGCGCTCAACATCGCGCGCGGCCGCGACACCGGCATTCCGTCTTTGAACGCGGCGCGCCGGGACTTCTACAACGGTACCGGCGATTCTCAGCTTAAACCTTACCGCAGCTGGATCGACTTCGCAGAGCATCTGAAGCACGAAGAATCGCTCATCAACTTCATCGCCGCTTACGGCACGCACGCCACGATTCTTGCTGCGACGACGCTGGCTGAGAAGCGCGATGCGGCCATGCTGCTCGTCTTCGGCGGCGCCGGCGAACCAGTGGATCGCCTGGACTTCCTGAACTCGACCGGCGCTTACGCGAATGTCACGCTGGCCGGTGCCGACCACATCGTGGGTACAGCCGACGACGTGCATGACGTGACTGTCACCGGTGTCGATAACATCGACTTCTGGATCGGCGGCTTGGCCGAAGAGCAGATGCCGTTCGGCGGTATGCTGGGCTCGACGTTCAATTTCGTGTTCGAGAACCAACTCGAGAAATTGCAGAACGCCGATCGCTTCTACTACCTGGAGCGGAACGACGGTCTGAACTTCCGGACGGAACTGGAGAACAACTCGTTCTCACGGCTGATCATGGCCAACACCGATGCGACGCATCTGCCGAACATCATCTTCAAGACGCCGACCTGGCAGTTGGAGGTCGATCAGAACCTGCAGTATACCGGCTTGGGCGTGGACGGCAGCGACGACCCGACGGGCGGCGACCCGTTGGTGCCGCTGGTTATTCGCGACAATCCCGATACGGTTGGCACTGACACCAACTACCTGCATTACACCGGGCCCGATCACGTGGTGCTCGGCGGCACTGCCGGCGACGACGTCATCATCAGCAGCGAAGGCGACGATACGCTCTACGGCGACGGCGGCAACGATCACCTCGAAGGCGGTTACGGAAACGACTTCATCGTCGGCGGCGACGGCGACGACATCATCACCGACATCGGCGGCGACGACACAATCCACGGCGGTAACGGCAATGACGTTATCCATTCCGGCAACGGTCTCAACCTGATCCTGGGTGGATTCGGTCAGGACTTCATTGTCACCGGCAATGACTCTTCGGAAGTCTTCGGCGGTGTCGGCAACGACTTCATTCTTGGAACCAA
>JANLXP010000690.1:0-9030 GCA_031365165.1 Alphaproteobacteria bacterium | reverse complement strand
GACGGTGAGAAAATCCCGCGCCTCGCCGACGTGATCTGGATGCTCAAACGCTCCGGCGGGAACGAGCGTCTGTGGGTCGAACTCAAGACCAACTTCCTCGACCGCACACGCACCGTCGCGCCCGAGGTGATGGCAGAGGCTGTCATCCGCGTCATCAAACGCGAAAAGTTCCTGGAACGCACGGTGCTCGTTGGATTCGATTGGCCCGCGTTGATTGCAGCCAAGAAGCTCGCGCCGAAGGTCGAGTGCTGGTTCACGACGCTGCCGCAAAGCTACTTCGCAGATACCCCCGTTCCCGCCGAGCACGGGCCACCGCCGAAGCCGGAACTCGATGCGCTACGCAAGATGGAACGTGACGGCGCACCATGGACCGGCGGCTTCGACCGATCGAAGCACGGCGGCTCCGTCATCAAAGCCGCCAAAGCGGCAGGCGCTGACGGTTGGTTCCCGTTCTTCGCCGACATCAACCGCGCCACGGTGTCCGAGGCGCGCGATCTCGGTCTCAAGGTGGGCGCGTGGACGGTAAACAAGCCTGATGATCTCTCCCGCCTCACCGACCTGGGCGTCGACGGCCTCTGCACCGACTATCCCGATCGGTTAGCGGCACTGCTGAAACACCCCACCACGCTGGCGCGCAGCCAACGTTAACCCCACGCAGCACGCGCAGGTGAACGGCGCGTGAAACCCCCGTTCGCCTACCGTTCAGCCCGACCGTGCCAAAAAGCCGCTTGTGGAGACATGCATGCCTGACGGTTTCGCCGCGCGTGCGGGGTTGCCAGGGCTCGCGTGTCCAACTATTTCACCGGCGCTAATTCGGGGCGCGGTATGTTGAAGGAGATTGCAATGAAGTCGTTCGCCATAGCCGTTGCCGCCGCTGCCGTGCTGGCCTCCGCCGCCAATGTGATGGCGCAGCCATATTACCCGGCCGCCGCAACGATCGCGCCGCCGCATATGCCGCCGCCGACGGTGATCTCCGTTTTCGACCAGCCGAACTTTCATGGCCGCACACTGACGTTCGATCGCGCGGTGCCAAGCCTCGCCAAGATCGACTTCAACGACGTGATCGCGAGCGTGCGGATCAACGGCTCGCGCGACTGGGTGCTCTGCGAGCACCGTAACTTCATGGGCAAGTGCGTGCGCATCCACGCGAAGGAAAAGGACCTGAAGCGGTTGAAGATCAACGGCCAGGTGTCTTCGCTCTACCCCGTACCCGTTCCGCCGCCGGCTCCGCCGAAGCCGCGGCATCCGTAAAGCCTAGAGCTTTACTGCGCGGCCGGCGTTGCCGGTGCTACCGGAGCAGGTGGCGCCGGCACCGGATAGAGCGAACTCACGCGCGCGAAGAGTTGCACGACGCGCATGTCGCCGGCCTTCGACTGCACGCGCACACAGCGTCCGGCGTAGTTGCGGTTCTCGCAAAGCACCCAGTCGCCGGCGCCCGTAACCTCAAAGCTCGCGACCTTGTCCTCGAACTGCTGCACCGAAAGGTTCGGTGTGGCCGCCGTCAGCTTCACCGTGCGCCCCTGATAATTCTCTTTGTCGAAGAGCGTAATGGAGAGCGGCACCGGCGCAGCAGGGACTGCGGGCACGGCCGCAGGAGGAGCAGCAGTTGCCGAGCCCGCAAGCACGCAAACCAAAGCGATCGTCAAACCAACGCGCCGCATGAAACCTCTCCTCATCGAACCGGATGCGAGCACTAGAGCAAAATCGATCACGCCGCTCGTGAACTTGTTGTGAGCCGTCGATACTGCCAGCCCAAACGAAAACGCGCCGCAGCCCGTCAAGGCATGCGGCGCGTCGAATTTCTGGTGCTGTTGGTGGGAATTGAACCCACGACCTACGCCTTACCAAGGCGTTGCGCTACCACTACGCTACAACAGCATAAGGGGGCGGGGTATAGCGCGGGGGACGCGTCGAGGGAAGGGGCCGCGGGCCACGGAAAACAGGGATCAGAAGCTGTGCCCTTCTGACCCCTTATTCTCTCAGGCTCGTGCCACCCCAATCGGGCAGCTCACGCCCACGCCGCCCAAGCCGCAATACCCGTCCGGGTTCTTCGCCAGATACTGCTGGTGATAGCTCTCGGCATAGTAGAACGCGGGTGCATCCACGATCTCGGTCGAGATCTTTCCGTGCCCGGCCTTCGAGATCAGATCCTGATACATCGCAAGCGATGTCTCAGCCGCTTTGCGTTGGGCGTCGTTCGCGACATAGATGCCGGAACGGTATTGCGTCCCCACATCGTTTCCTTGGCGCATGCCCTGCGCCGGATCGTGGCTCTCCCAAAAGACCTTGAGCAATTGCTCGTACGAAATCTTCTTCGGATCGAACACGACGCGCACGACCTCGTTATGCCCGGTCATACCGGAGCACACTTCTTCGTACGTTGGGTTGGGCGTCATGCCGGCCGCATATCCGACCGCCGTCGAATAGACGCCGTCCTGTTGCCAAAACTTGCGCTCTGCGCCCCAAAAGCACCCGAGCCCGAACATCGCAAGCTCAAGCCCTTCCGGAAACGGCGGCGCCATCCGCGTGCCCAGCACATGGTGCTCCGCGGGCACCCGTATTTCGGTGCCGCGCCCCGGCAAAGCCTCACCCGCCGCGGGCATGACGCTTTTCTTTTTCAGTCCAAACAGGGCCATCGCTCGTCTCCAATCTCGCTTGTGCTGGAGCGAGGATATAAGCTGAAATGCGCGTCAGCCAACCGCGCTGACGTCTCGGTGAAGCATGAGTGAGAAGCGCAAACCCGCCAAACCCGACCGCCTGGCGGCCGCTTTACGCGCCAATCTGAAGCGGCGCAAAGCCCAAGCCCGCGCGCAAGCGCAGCCGGAAAGCGACGGCGCTTCGACGCGTCCTGTCGCAAAGACGCCCAAAACCGGTGAGAATCCGGCCTAAGTCCTGGCATTGCCGCCATTGTTTGGCCCCGGGTGCCGGGCTACACGTTTCGCCCTCAGTTAGTGAGCGCTATGCTCAGCCCGCGAAGTGATTTGCGGATTCACTCATCGGGACAGTTGCGTGGACAGAATTCAAATTCGCGGGGGGCGCCGTCTAAGCGGCGAAGTCCGCATTTCCGGTGCCAAGAACGCGGCATTGCCGCTGATGGTCGCAAGCCTGCTCACGGACGAACCGTTGACGCTGGCGAGCGTGCCTCACCTCACCGACATCTCGCAGCTCGCGGCAATCTTGGGCGGTCTCGGCGTCGGCCTCACCATGAACGGCAACGGCCACGCAGAGGCTGAAGGCCGCGTCCTGCAGCTCCACGCAAAGAACATCGCCTCGACCGAAGCGCCCTACGAACTCGTGCGCAAAATGCGCGCGAGCTTCCTCGTCATCGGCCCGCTGCTCGCGCGCTGTCACAAGGCGAAGGTGTCGCTGCCCGGTGGCTGCGCAATCGGAACAAGGCCCGTCGACCTGCACATCAAGGGCCTCGAGGCCATGGGTGCGCAAATCGAAATCGAGAGCGGCTACGTCATCGCAAGCGCCAAGGGCGGCCTGCATGGCGCGACGTTCCAGTTTCCGTTCGTCTCCGTCGGCGCGACCGAAAATCTAATGATGGCGGCCTGCCTCGCGAAGGGCACCACGGTCCTTGAGAACGCGGCGATGGAGCCTGAGATCACCGACCTCGGTCTGTGCCTGCAAGCGATGGGCGCAAAGATCACCGGGCTCGACACACGTACCGTCACGATCGAAGGCGTCGACCGCCTGCACGGCGCGAACTACACCGTCATCCCCGACCGGATCGAAACCGGCACCTACGCGATGGCGGTTGCGGCCACGGGCGGCGAAGTCGAACTTGTGGGCGCGCGCGGCGACACGATCGGCGCGGTGATCCCGTTGCTCGAAGCGGCGGGCGTAAAGATCGCGCCCACGAACCGTGGGCTGCGCATCTCGCGTAACGGCGCGCACTACACCGGCGTCGACGTGACGACGGAACCGTACCCAGGCTTCCCGACTGACATGCAGGCCCAGCTGATGGCGCTGATGGCCACGGCGCACGGCGTTTCGCACATCACCGAGACGATCTTCGAAAACCGTTTCATGCACGCGCCGGAACTTGCACGCATGGGCGCCGACATCACGATCGAGCACCAAACCGCGATCGTGCGCGGCGTGCCGCGTCTGCGCGGCGCGGAAGTCATGGCGACCGACCTGCGTGCGTCGGTGAGCTTGATCATCGCGGGCCTCGCTGCCGAAGGCGAAACTGTGGTCAACCGCGTCTACCACCTCGACCGCGGCTTCGAACGCATCGAAGAAAAGCTGTCGGCGCTGGGCGCGGACATCAAACGCGTTAAGGGTTAGACGTACCGCAGAAATTGCAGCCCAGGGCTCGGGATAGCCGATCCCTGTACGCCGTTCTCCGCTTGCGCCTCGCCGCCATTTTCTGCACTTTCCGCCCGCCATGACATCGCCCCTCCGCCTCCGCGCCATCGACACGCTGGACCTAAGCGTGATCGCCGCGCATTTGCAGGACGCGTTGGTGACGATGGCCGACCTTGGCCTGGACAAGGGTAAGCGGCGCTTCGCACTCATCTTCAACCGCTTCATGTGGGAAGATCTGGAAGCGGAAAAGGGCAAGGGCGCGAAAGCGGACAAGAATGCGCCCTACCGCCGCGTGCGCTCGGCGCTGCACTTTGACACCGTGCGCCGCGTGCAGACCCAGGGCCTTCGGCTCACGAACACCGAAGCGATTGCGGCGCTGATGACGCTTGGCTTCGAACCGAACAACGATCTCTCCGGCACCATCACGCTCACCTTCGCGGGCGGTGGTGCGATCAAACTCGACGTCGAGTGCCTGGACGCCTGGTTGACCGACCTCTCCGCCCCGTGGGCGACAAAGAACAGACCCGGTCACGGCCTCGAAGAGGTGGGCTAGGGCCCATGCGCAGGCTCAGCACGTCGACAACCGATTTTGCAGGCGCATTCGCAACCTTGCTTGCCGAAAAGCGGGAAGCCGCGACCGACGTGTCGGCGGCCGTCGCCACAATCATCGCCGATGTGCAGGCGCGCGGCGACGCGGCGCTCATCGATCTAACAAAGCGCTTCGACCGCTTCGAACTAAGCACATCAAACCTGCGCGTCAGCGCCGCCGAGGTCGCCGGCGCGAAAGCAGTAGTCCCGCCCGCCACGCTCGACGCTCTGAAGCATGCCGCCGCTCGCATCGAAGCGTTCCATGCCCGCCACAAACCCATCGACGACCGCTACACGGATGCGGCCGGCGTAACGCTCGGCGCCCGCTGGACCGCAGTCGACGCAGCTGGTCTCTACATCCCAGGCGGCCTCGCGGCTTATCCCTCCAGCGTGCTGATGAACGCAATTCCCGCGCGGCTCTCCGGCGTGAAGCGCATCGTTGCGGCAACGCCCGCGCCGGACGGCAAGTTGAACCCGTTGGTGCTGGCAGCGTTGGATCTCGCCGGTGTCACCGAAATCTATCGCATTGGCGGCGCGCAAGCAGTGGCCGCATTGGCCTACGGCACAAAGACCATCGCCCCGGTCGACAAGATCGTCGGGCCCGGCAACGCCTATGTTGCGGCAGCAAAGCGGCAAGTCTTCGGCCGCGTGGGAATCGACTCCATCGCAGGTCCCTCGGAAGTTCTCATCATTGCCGACAAAGCGAACGATCCGGCATGGCTCGCCGCCGACTTACTTGCGCAAGCCGAACATGACGAAGCGGCGCAGAGCATCCTGATCACCGACGACGAACCGCTGGCCAAAGCCGTCGCCGCCGAAGTCGACCGTCAACTGACCTCACTGCCGCGCGCGCAGATCGCACGCGCCAGTTGGCAGAAACACGGCGCTATCATCCTCGTCAAATCGCTCGACGAAGCGCCGGCGCTTGCAGATCGTATTGCGGCCGAACACGTTCAGCTCTGCGTCGCGAACCCTGAGGCATTGGCCGCGCGCATCCATCACGCCGGTGCGATCTTCTTAGGCGCCCACACGCCAGAGGCGATCGGCGACTATGTCGGCGGCCCGAACCACGTGCTCCCCACCGCCCGTGCCGCGCGCTTCTCGTCCGGTCTTTCCGTACTCGACTTCATGAAGCGCACGACCATCATCGGATGCACGCCCGAAGCGCTCGCCCAACTGGGCGACAGTGCCGCCACACTTGCCGACGCCGAAGGCCTGTCCGCGCACGCGCGCTCGATCCGCATCCGTCTGAACCGATGACCGACGAAAAGCCGCCGACCCGCCTCGTCGATGTGCAACTGGACGAGGCTTCGATCGCCCCGCGCGGACCCGATGTCGAGCACGAACGCCGCATCGCGATCTTCGATCTGTTGGAGCAAAACCATTTCGCGCCCGATGGCGCCGTCGGTGGCCCGTTCGTCCTGAAGCTCGGCGTGCAGGAAAATCGCCTCGTCTTCCACATTTCGCACGAGACCGGCGAAACGCACGCAACGCACGTTCTCTCGCTCACGCCGCTGAAGCGCGTGATCCGCGACTACTTCGTCGTGTGCGATACCTACTACCAAGCGATCCGCTCGGCCGCGCCCTCACAGATCGAAGCGATCGACATGGGCCGCCGCGGCCTGCACGACGAAGGCTCGCAGCTGCTGCGCGAACGCCTGACCGGCAAGATTGCGGTCGATCACGACACGGCGCGCCGCCTCTTCACGCTCATCTGCGCGTTGCACGTCAAGGTCTAACGATGGCGAAGGGACCGAACGGCGAAGACCTGCCCGATGCCGTGCTGTTTTCGTGCTCGATGAACGCGATCCGCTCGCCGATGGCTGCAGCTTTGATGAAGCACCTGTTCGGCAAGCACATTTATGTGGAGAGCTGCGGCGTACGCGCAGGCGTGCTCGACCCGCTTGCCGTCGAAGTGATGGACGAAATCGGCATCGATCTCTCTCATCTTCATCCAAAGACGTTCGAAACACTCGCCGACACGTCGTTCGATCTCATCATCACGCTGAGCCCGCAAGCGCGTCACAAGGCGCTGGAACTCACACAGGCCCAAGCCGTCGAGGTCGAGTATTGGAAAGTGCCGGATCCCAGCGCTTACGAAGGCTCGCGTGAGCAGCGGTTGGCCGCTTATCGACAAGCTCGCGACACGATTCTGAGGTTTTTGAAGGAGCGCTTTGCCGCGCGTCCCGCGCCGGAGCCCTAATTTGCTTGCTTTTGGCCAGTCGCGTCACCATTCTCCGCCGCGATTTCGATTGAGAAAGATAAGAATGGCGAAAGAAGAACTACTCAGTTTCGAAGGCACGGTCGTGGAGCTTCTCCCGAACGCGACCTTCCGTGTGAAGCTCGACAACGAGCACATTGTGATCGCGCACACCGCAGGCAAGATGCGCAAGAACCGCATCCGCGTGCTCGCAGGCGACAAAGTCACCGTCGAAATGACCCCGTACGATCTGACGAAGGGCCGGATCGTCTACCGCAGCAAGTGACACCACAATTCGTTCTAGCGAGCGCGAGCCCGCGACGTCTCGCGCTGCTCGCTCAGATCGGCATCACGCCTATGCGTGTTGAACCTGCCGACATCGACGAAAGTGCCACACCGCAAGAGCCTCCGCGCCAGCACGCGCTTCGCGTTGCGACGGCCAAAGCGCATGCGGTGCACGCTCGCACGCCGGGTGCGGTCATTCTCGCGGCCGACACCGTGGTCGCGTGCGGACGCAGAATTCTCCCCAAGGCGGAAGATGACGCGACCGTCACCAAGTGCCTGTCGATTCTCTCGGGGCGCCGCCACACCGTCATCACTGCGGTCGCGCTCATCGACGCACACGCGAAGCTGAAAACGCGTCTCGTTGAAACGAAAGTCGCGTTTCGCCGTCTCGATGCGCAAGAAATAGCCGAGTACGTGAAATCTGCCGAAGGTTTGGGCAAAGCGGGCGGTTACGCAATTCAGGGCCACGCTGCGGTGTTCGTGCGAGCGATAAACGGTTCGTACACCAACGTAGTCGGCCTTCCGCTGACCGAAACATTGCACATGCTTAAAGCATGCGGCGCCGCGTGAACCTGCTAAGCTGAGCCCAATCGCAACTGACGCATTTTGGTATCGCCTTGGCTTCCGAAGTTTTGATCAACATCGGCCCCGCCGAAACGCGGGTCGCATTCGTCGATGAAGCGCGCTTAAGCGAACTCTTCATCGAACGCACCGCAGAGAGCGGCCGCGAAGGCCGTCACGGTCATCGCTTGCTCGGCAACATCATGCTTGGCCGCGTGCAACGCGTGTTGCCCGGCATGCAAGCAGCCTTCGTCGACTTGGGGTTGGAGAAGGCAGGCTTCCTCGCCGCGCGCGAAGCCCGCTGCCTTGCCGACCTACCGAGCTTCATGGATCAGCCCTGCATCACGAAGTGCGTGCACGAAGGCGAAGCCGTGTTGGTGCAAATCATCAAAGACCCGATCGGCGAGAAGGGTGCGCGCCTATCCGCGAACGTCACGCTGCCGGGTCGCCTGGTCGTGCTCGTGCCGAACCAATCGGGCGTAGCACTCTCGCGCCGCATCGAAGACGAAGACGAACGCAAGCGTTTGACTGACGTTCTGACAGACATCGGCGCGAACGATCCGCGCGCCGCAGCCGGTGCCGGATACATCGTTCGCACAGCCGCCCTTTCGGCAAGCCGCGAGGACATCGCCTCCGATATCGCGCGCCTCGGCGACGAATGGCGCACGATCCAAGCACGCCGCAGCATGGCGAAGGTGCCGACGACCGTCTACCACGACCTCGACCCCGTGGAACGCACGATGCGCGATGGCGTCGACGACGAGACACAGCGCATTCTGATCGACGATCCTGAAGCCGTCGCCCAAGCCCGCGCCTACGCAACCCGCGCGATGCCGCAAGCCGTGGAGAAGATCCACCACTACAACGGTCCGGGCGAGCTCTTCGATCAACACAACATCGAAGGCGAGATCGAACTGCTGCTACAGCCGCGTGTGCGGCTTCCCTCGGGCGGTTGGATCACGCTTGAGACGACCGAAGCGCTAACCTCGATCGACGTGAACTCGGGCAGCTACACGGAGGCGACCGGGCTCGAACAAACCTCGCTCAAGACGAACCTGGAAGCCGCCGCCGAAATCGGCCGC
>JANLXP010000122.1:0-3019 GCA_031365165.1 Alphaproteobacteria bacterium | reverse complement strand
CTCGCGCTCGCCCCAGTGAAACGCGAGATGCGTGAACGCCGCGCCAAGCGTGGTCAAAAGCACCAGCGTCAAAAATCGCGCCGTCCCGACCCGCCGCGCCACCGCGGTTGCGAAAATCAGAAACCAAACCGAGTTGAAAATCAGATGCGTGAAATCGGCATGCAAAAACGCATAGGTCACAAGCTGCGCACAAAGGTGCAACTGGTGGCCGAATGAGGCATCTCCCACCGCCGCAATCTGGCTTGGGACCAAAGCGTAGTTGTCGATCAGGTAGTTGTACTGATCCTTGTTGAGAAACTGCGAGCCGATGTGAATCAGGAAGAACACAGCGATGAACGACGTGACGATCCGCGGGGAACGCAAGATGGGCTCGTTCGATTCGTCCCACGGCGCTTTGCGTCCCAGCATCAGCGCCCGCGCACGAGTGCAGCTTCGACGAGCGGCAGACGGTCGTTGCCGAAATACATGTCCTCGCCGTCGACGAACATCGTGGGCGATCCGAACCCGCCGCGCGCAATCAGTTCTTCCGTGTTCGCCCTGAGCCGCGCCTTCAACGCAGGCTCCTCGATGCGCTTCAGGAAATCGTCCGGGTCGTAGCCGACGCGCGCGAGGATCGGTTTCAAAACCTCCGGCTGGCTGATGTCTTCAAGGTCGCCCCAATAGGCTTGGAACACCGCCGTCGCGTAGAGCACCAGTTTGCCGTCGTCGAGCGCGATCAGAGCCCCGCGCATCGCCTTGACGGAGTTCACCGGAAACACCGGCGGCCGACCGATCTCGATCCCCGTGAACCGGGCCCAATCCTCAAGATCCTTCGCGTAATACCGCGCCTTGCGCACATCGGGCTTGGCCCGCCGCTCATAGACGTCCTGGTTCACCTCGTTGAACACGCCGCCGACCAAGATCGGTTTCCAAACGATATCCGCGCGCGTGCGCTTGATGACGTCATGAATGCGCGTGAACGCCAAATACGTCCACGGCGAGGAACAATCGAAGAAAAATTCAAGGCGTCTGTTCAAAGTCCCAACACCTGCTTGGCGATGACGTTCTTCTGAATCTCTTCCGTCCCGCCTTCGATCGTGTTCGCGCGCTGGCGTGCATAAAGCGGCATCGCGTTCTTCGCATAGCCGGGGCCGATCGGCGGTTGGTTCCAACCGGCATCGAACTGCTCCATCACCCACGGCGACGAGTAATAGCCCACGGCCTCCAGCATCAACTCGCTCAGCGCCTGGCTGATGAATGTGCCCTTCGATTTCAAGATTGCCCCGCCATTGCCAGCAGAACCTGTGCGCGCTTCGAACAGTACGCGTTGGTTGGTCACGCGCAACGCCTCGAGCTCGACCTCGATCGATGCCAACTTCGCTCGGAAATCGGCTTCATCGATGATGCCCTGTCCGTCCGAAAGCTCCTTCGCGCCGACCTCTTTCAGCCGTTTCACCAGCTTCGTCGATTGCGCGATCTGCGCGATCAATGCGCGCTCGTTGCCAAGCAGATATTTCGCGTACGTCCAACCCTTGTTCTCTTCGCCAATCCGGTTATCGATCGGCACTTCCACGTTGTCGAAGCGGATTTCATTCAAGATGTGCGACCCGTCGATCGTGATGATCGGGCGGTGCGAAATCCCCTTCGTCTTCATGTTGATGGGAAGGACGGTGATGCCTTCTTGCGTCTTGCCCTCGGTCGAGGTGCGTACGAGCGCGAACATCCAATCGGCCTTGTGGCCGTAGGAGTTCCAAATCTTCATGCCGTTGACGATGTAGTTGTCGCCCTGCTTGACCGCCATCGTGCGCAAGGTCGCGAGGTCAGACCCCGCATTCGGCTCCGAATAGCCCTGACACCACAGATGCTCGCCGCTGACCGCCGGCGGCAGAAAGCGCGCCTTCTGCTCCGGCGTGCCGAACGCCTGGATGACGGGCCCAACCATCTTCACCGCAAAGGGCGACAGCGGCGGACAGCCGGCCATCGCCATCTCTTCTTCCCAGATGTACTGGCGCGCGTGATCCCACCCGCAACCGCCGTGTTCCTTCGGCCAACCGGGCGCGCCCCAACCGTGCGAAGCAAGAACCTTGTGCCAGCGCTGCCCGTCCTCGACGGTCAGCCGCAAACCCGCGTCGGATTTTTCTTTGAGGTCTTTCGGAAGATTCTTGGCGATGAACGATCGCACTTCGTCGCGAAAGGCGCGATCCGATGCCGTTTCGGTCAAGTCCATGGGGGATGCTCCGTCAATGGCGTTCGGAGCAACCTAGCGGCAGAGCGTTCCGCCTGTCACCTGAAGATAGCGAAAGCTAAGCCGTACGCCGCCAAACCTTACGGATTTTGGCATCGGCTTCAGGGCCGAGATTGAACCAGGCCGTCTTTCCCCCGCGGCTCGCGTCTGCAATGAAGAGCCCGTCGACCGAGCTCATATGCTGCATCAACTCATTGCGCACGGTCCCCACCGTGCGGTCCGTGTGCAGCAACCACGCTTGCGTGCTCAAACGATAGCTCTCGCCAAGCTTGGCCAGTGCGGTTTCAAACCCCGCCGGACCCGAACGAAGGTCAGCAATGACAACAAAGTTCGCGAAGGCTGCATCCGCGCCGGTATCGGCGGTCGGCAGGTTTTTCTCGAACATCGATTTGATGAAGAGTTGCGAAAGCACCGGATCGTCGATCGCAGTGATCCAAGGCCCCTGGTCGTCAGCCTGCACGATCGAGTGCGGCGCAATACGGCCTTCGGCAGCGTACTCGCGGATCTGATGACCGGTATAAGGGCCGTAGACCTGGCCGCTGACATTCACGCGCCACATTCCGTTCAAAGCTTCATGTGCAAGGGCAGCGAGCGACATAACAGTTCGTCCGGTTTGTGCCGCCGTGCTGGGCGGGTTAACAAACCGTTACGCAGGAACCGTGCCATTCCCGGAATGAAACAGGAGAAGCCATGACAGCCTATGAATTCTGCAAGGTCGAACGCGAGGGCCGCTTAACGGTCGTCACCATGAACCGCCCCGACGTCATGAACGCGATCCATCCACCGGCCAATTTC
>JANLXP010000669.1:0-2896 GCA_031365165.1 Alphaproteobacteria bacterium | reverse complement strand
CGGCGCCCTTCGGCTTGCCCGTCGTACCGGAGGTGTAAAAGATCGTGACATCGTCTTCCGGCTCCAGCGTCACCGCCGGCAACGGAACCTCATCCAACTTCGCCCATGTGTTCGGCGCGCCGATCACGTCCTCAAGCTTCTTCACCCGCGGATCGGCGATATCCTCGTACGACCGGCAAACAAAGATGCGCTTCAGGTCCGGGCAGTTGTCGGCATGCTCGCGCACGCGCTCCCACCGCTCGGCATCGATCAGCGCGACCGACGTGCCGGAATCTTGAAGCCCATACTCAAGCTCCGCCCCGGTCCACCACGCGTTCAACGGCGTCACGATCGCGCCCGACAGAACAGCGGCCCAGAACGCAACCGACCACTCCGGCAAATTGCGCATGATGATCGCGACCCGATCGCCCTTCTTCAGGCCGTCCGCGACAAGCCGCTTCGCCAACTGAGAGACCGCGCGGCGATGCGCGTCGAACGTCACCCGGTCTTCGTCCAGCACCATGTAATCGCGCGCCGCAAAAGCACGGCTCGCTTCGAACACCAACGCAAGCGACGCGGGAGCGTTTTTCCAGGTCTTGATCTTCACGCCCCGGATGACCTTTTCCTCGACCTCGAAGGGCGAGGCCGGCGCGCCGGTCAGCATCGCGTGCGCCTGCGCAATGGGCATGGCGGGAAAACCGGCAGGCAGCGAAGGGGCAGCAGACATGGACGTTTCCTCGTGAGACTTTGTTTTGTTGCCTCTTGATTAGCCGTTCCCCGCTGCGCTTGAAAGCGTTACGGAGGAAGGCGCGAAAACCGCGCTCGCCGAAACCGGCAGCTCCTCGCAAAGCGAAGATTTTCTACGCCAGTCGGCCAACGCCTCGCGCAATCGTCAGCGCAAAGATGCAGGCAACGACGGTCACGCCTATCAGCCACACCCAGCTTCGGCCGATGGTGAGTGTCTCGTCCGGGACGCCCCTAGAGGCGACCCTTATGGCGAGCAAATAACCAAGCGGTGCAACTCCGAAACTGAGAAAGCCATCCAGCGCCGATGCTGCTGGATCGCCATGCCACATCGCCCCGAACGCAACGGCAAAAAGGCAAGCGGAAGCATAGGGGATCAGTAGCCTCGCCGGTCGCCCTTGCGCCAGAGGTGCGCCAAGTGTTGCCGCGATCCGGACGGTGGCTCCATACACGACCGCGCCCACTGCGACGACCGCCGCGTGCCATCCCACCGGCCAGGCAAGATCGCGCGCCACATGTCCCCAATCGTCGCTGCCGTCGAGCCCCTCCCTCACCATCTGGGCGCATACCCAGAACAGCAACTGAGCCCCCAATGCGTACGTGAACAGGCTTGCGATCGTCGGCTTGGGTCTCAACTGATAGAGAGCAATCAAGCACAGGCAGCCAACCAAGAACGCGCCGACCGGGCCGCCTCCATCAGCGAGAACTCCAGCTCCCGCACATCGGAAGACGAGAAAGGTTAGAAGCGTCACCGTGCCGCCGTCAGTCACGCAGCCGACGCCATGTCCTAAAGCCTCGTGCGCGAGCGATGCACAGATAGCGACAGCCGCGCCCACGGCAATAAGCGTGGGAACGTCATCGCGGGCTGTCTCGATGTTCATCCTGGTTTATGGATCGTAGTAACGACCGCGGCTTCAGCTCGTAAGCGCCGAATAGACGAGCGTCCGAAGCTCCCGCCGGATCGGATAGAAGCTCGACGGAATGATCTGTGTCATGAAGATCGCGATCAGCTCTTCCTTCGGGTCGATCCAGAACGCGGTCGAAGCCGCGCCGCCCCAGGAGAATTCGCCGACGGAGCCCGGGATCATCGCCTTGGCGGGATCCATCGTCACCGAGAAGCCGAGCCCGAAACCAATGCCGTTGTAAGCCGCTTCGCTGAAGAGCGACCGCGAGAGCGACGGCAAATCCTTGCCGTCCGGCAGGTGGCTCATCGTCATCAGCTGAATGGTCTTCGGGCTCAAGAGTTGCACGCCGTCGAGCGTGCCGCCGCCGATCAGCATCCGGCAGAACTTCAAATAGTCGCTGACTGTCGAAACCAACCCGCCGCCGCCCGAGATCAAATTCGGCATTTCCAGATAGCCGCTATTCGCCGGATCGTCGTAGAGCTTCATCGGAACTTTCGGCGTCACCGCGTAGCAAGCCGCAAACCGCGACTCCTTGCCCGGATGCACACAAAAATCCGTATCGACCATGCCCAGCGGCTTGAAGATCTTCGTCCGCAGAAATTCCTCGAACTTCATCCCCGACACTTTTCCGACGATGTAGCCCAAGATGTCCGTCGAGATGGAGTAGTTCCACGCCGTGCCGGGCGAGAACTCGAGCGGCAACGTCGCCAGCGTCTGCACCCATTCTTCGAGCGAACCACTTTTCACCAACTCGCCGATCCCATGCTTACGGTACGCGGCATCGACGTTGGTGGATTCCTGAAACCCGTACGTCAGCCCTGACGTATGCCGCAGCAGATCGACGATCAGCATCGGCCGCGCCGGCGCCTTCGTCTTAAAGCCGACGGTGATCGAACCGCCGGCGTAAACCGTCAAATCCTTCCACTCGGGAATGTGCTTGGAGACCGGATCGTCGAGCGCGATCAACCCTTGCTCGACGAGCATCATGGTCGCAACCGACGTGATCGGCTTCGTCATCGAATAGATGCGAAAGATCGTGTCCTCAGCCGCCTTCTTTTTGCGCTCGACGTCGGCCAGTCCCATCGCCGAAAAATGCGCGATTTCCCCGCGCCGCCAAACGAGTGCCGATGCACACGGAAACTTGCCCGTGTCGATGTACTTGCGCTGCACGAACTGATCGATCCGCTCCAGCCGGGTTGACGACAGGCCGACGGCTTCCGGACGTGCGCTCATGGGCGTTCCTCAAGAATGGCGATGATCGATCATAC
>JANLXP010000656.1:0-1310 GCA_031365165.1 Alphaproteobacteria bacterium | reverse complement strand
GCGGACGCCGCGCGTCCTCACAGCAAACACGGGATACCTCATGACAGGTCGCACACCGCAGGAGCTTGTCCTGCACTGGAACAAGCTGAAAGGCGAGCGCGCGGAGTTCGAGCGCACGTGGCAAGAAATCGCCGACTACGTCCGTCCTCTACGGGCGGAGTTCACGTCGATCCGCTCCCCGGGCGAGAAGCGTCACCAGCGCATCTTCGACGCGACGCCGTTGATGGCCGCCGACAGTTTCGCGGGCGGCATCTACGGGATGATGACAAACCCGGCCAATCGCTGGTTCGCACTGCGCCTCCAAGACGACGAGGACATGAACGACTACGACCCGGTCCGCGACTGGCTCTACGACGTCGAAACGCGCCTGCTGCATTCCTTCGGACCGCAGGTCAGCCGGTTCTACTCCGTCCTGCCCTCGATGTACGCGGATCTCGCCTGCTTCGGCACGGCCGTATTTTACTCCGAAGAAATCCCGGGGCAGGGGCGCATCAACGACAACGTCCGCCCGCTCTCCGAATGCGTGATCGCCGAAAGCGCCTACGGCGATGTCGACACCGTCTACCGCCGCTTCGCGCTCACCGGCAAGCAAGCGCTCGAGATGTTCGCCGACGGCCTCAGCGACCGCACCGCACGCGCCGCCGAAAAGGATCCCTTCGGCCTCATCCATTTCATCCACTGTGTTTATCCGAACCCGGACACGAAGGCCGATAGCCTCGACGCAACCGCGCGCCCGTTCCTCTCGACCTACATCGAAGAGGAATCGCGTCACAAAGTGGCGGAGGGCGGCTACTACGAGCTGCCGTATCACGTGCCGCGTTGGGCGCAGGCAGCGGGCGAAGTCTACGGCCGCGGCATCGGCGAGCAAATCCTGCCCGACGTGAAGATGCTGAACCGCATGGACGAAACCGCGATCAAGGCAGCCCAAAAGATCGCCGACCCGCCGCTCGCCGCTGCCGACGAAGGCGTCATCAAGGCGGCCCGCACATATCCGGGCGGCATCACCTACGGCGCGCTCGATCAGAACGGCAATCAGCTGCTGCGCCCGTTGATGACCGGCGGCAACGTCGGCATCACGCTCGAGATGATGGAACAGCGCCGCAATGCCATCAAAGAAGGCTTCTACTTCTCGCTGATGCAAATGATCGGGTCGCCCAACATGACGGCGACCGAATGGATGGGGCGCCAGGAAGAGAAGCTGCGGCTTCTCGGTCCGAACCTAGGACGTATCCAAAGCGAATTCCTATCGCCCCTTATCAAACGCCGTTTCGGGCTGCTCAGCCGCGCGAACCAACTGCCACCGCCGCCGG
>JANLXP010000594.1:0-2367 GCA_031365165.1 Alphaproteobacteria bacterium | reverse complement strand
GGTTCGGGTAGTTGCGCTCGTTGAAGACGATGAAGCCGGTGTCGACAGGTATGATCTGGTCGCCGTGTTTGACCGTAATGGTGCGGCTGTGACCGCCGAGCCGCGGTTCCTTTTCGTAAAGGGTAACTGAGTGTTTATCCTGGAGCAGATGGGCGGCGGAAAGCCCCGCGATGCCACTGCCGATAATTGCGATATTGGCCATGGGTGCTTTACGGCCTACGTGCGCTCGCGGATCACTGGGATATGACGGAACGGCTCAAGGCCGGGGTTCTGGCCGCGTATGGAGCGCCCGCGGTTGCGTTCGCAATACTTCTGTTGCCGCCGTACGTGTTTTTGCCGGGGTTCTATACGCAGACGTTGGGGCTGCCGCTCGACTGGATCGGCTACATCATCATCCTGTCGCGCGTGTTCGACGCGTTCACCGATCCGTTGATCGGGTATTCGAGCGATCGTACGCCGGGACGGTTCGGGCGGCGGAAGCCGTGGATCCTTGCGGGTACGCCGCTAGCGATCCTTGGCGTCGTGGTTCTGTTTGTACCGGGTGAAGCGTCCCTCGGCCAGTTTGCGGTCGGCCTATTTGCGCTGACGCTCGCTTGGACGATGTTGCTGTTGCCCTACAACGCGTGGGGAGCGGAGCTTTCGGGCGAATACAACGAGCGGACGCGCATCACAAGCGTGCGGGAGGGTGTTGGCCTCTTCGGTACGCTGCTAGCGGCGGCGACGCCTTCGGCGCTGGCGGCGGCGGGCTACAACGATCCGCGCGTGCATATGGCCGCGCTCGCCATGCTTGTGATCGCGTTGATCGTGCCGACGGTGACTTGGCTGCTGATCAAGGTGCCGGAGCCTCCACCGTTGACGCACGCGCGCGTGTCACTGCGTGAGGGATTGCGCGCAATTGCCGAGAACGTGGCGTTCCGGCGTTTGATCGGCGCGTATCTGATCAACGGTTTTGCCAACGGATTGTCGGCGACGCTGTTCGTTTTGTTCGTGAGCCATGTTGTCGGTGCGGCCGACGCGTATGGCCCATTGTTGCTCGGCTATTTCTTGGCGGGGCTTCTTGGCGTTCCGGTTTGGTCGCTCGTGGCGCGGCGCATGGGCAAGCATCGGGCTTGGGTGATTGCCATGGTGGTCGCCTGCGCTGCGTTCGCGTTCACGCCGTTCGTGGTGGGGCAGGGCGACGTTGCTGCGTTCCTGGTCATATCGATCGTTTCAGGAATCGGGTTCGGCGCGGACTTGGTGTTGCCGAGCGCTATTCAAGCCGATGTGGTGGACGTCGATACGCGCGCGTCGGGCGAGCAGCGCACGGGCTTGTTCTTTGCGCTGTGGGGGATAGCGACGAAGCTGTCGTTTGCGTTTGCCGCGGTGTCGCTCCCGATCCTGCACGCGGTCGGGTTCGACGCGAGCGCGTTCGATGCGGCCGGGCGGTCGGCGAATGGGCCCGACGCATTGCTCGTTCTAACGATGTTGTACGCCGTGGCGCCTGTCGCGCTGAAACTCGTCGCGATGGCCATGATGTGGAACTTCCCACTGGACGCGGAACGCCAACGGGCGATCCGCGCCGAACTAGAGGCTTAGCCGAACTTTGCCGCGATGTGACGGAAGTAGGCGTCCGTATCGAGGCCCTTTCCCGTCACGCGCGTGACGAGGTCTTCGGTCGGTAGGCGATCGCCTGAGCAATAGATCTTGTCGCGCAACCAGCTCCGAAGTGGCGTGAAGTCGCCGTGTCCGATTTCATCCTCCAGGTTTGCGGTCTTCGAATAGGCTTCCGCCATCTGTGCCGCGTAGAGGCTGCCCAGGGTGTAGGTCGGGAAGTAGCCGAACATGCCGGAGGCCCAGTGGCTGTCTTGCAGGACGCCCGTGAGGTCGTCGGCCGGCTTGATGCCAATCAGTGTGCCGCTGCGCTCGTTCCAAGCGTGCGCGAGTTCGTCGACCTTCAGGTCGCCTGTGATCATCGCGACTTCGAGTTCGTAACGGAGCACGATGTGCAGATGATAGGAAAGCTCGTCAGACGTGGCCCGGATGAGACTTGGGCGTACGCGGTTGGCGGCTTGGAAGAATTTTTCGCCGTCGAGGCTTTTGACAGCATCGCCCAGCGAGTCGCGCAGTCTCGGATACAAGAACGTCCAGAACGCACGGCTGCGGCCGATGTGGTTTTCCCAGAGCCGTGCCTGCGCTTCGTGCATGCCCATCGACGGCGCCTGCGCGAGTAGGGTCGCGCGGTCCTGTGGCGCCAAGCCTTGGTCGTAGAGGCCGTGGCCGCCTTCGTGCAGGGTCGTGAGCACGGCTTCGAGCAGGTCTTCGTGGTTCGGGCGCAAGGTGAGCCGGACGTCATCGAAGCCTAGCGCCGTGGTTCCGGGGTGAGTGGCG
>JANLXP010000575.1:0-10664 GCA_031365165.1 Alphaproteobacteria bacterium | reverse complement strand
GTGAACGACTTCACGAGCTCAGGCTTCAACCCCAGCTGCTGGTTCTCCTGCTGGCGGATGAAACCCGCGCAGTAGTTCATCGCAATCCCCGTGCGCCGCGTGTCCGTCCGGTTCGCGCCGCCGCCGTGCCACAATGCGCCGTCCCAGAGCAGCACGCTGCCCTTCTTCATCTCCGCCGCAATCGTCTCGTACTTGCCGCCGTATTCCGGATTGTCCTTCACGTGACTGCCGGGCACGAGACGCGTCGCGCCGTTCGCGTCGGTGAAATCGGTCAGCGCCCACATCGAATTGCAAACAATCGGGATATGCGGCTTGGCCAGCGGGATCACCATATCGTCGGCGTGAATAGGTTGCGCATTCTCGCCGGCATCGATCGCGATTGACGATAGCGATGAGATCAAGCACCCGTCGTCCAGAACGCCCTCCACAATCGGCAGCACGCGGGCGTGCACAGGCACTTCGGCAAATGGCGCGCCAAAGGCGAGCAGGTTGTAGATGCGGACCGTCTTGTGTCCCTCAAACCCGTTCATCGCAGGTTTCGCGTCGAGCTCCCGCTCCAGCCGCGAAAGCGCAGTGTGCAGCGCATCGATAAGCCCTGGCTCGATCGCGTTCTCCACGATGGTGTAACCGTCGCGGCGGATTCGCTCGACATGCGCTGTCGTGTCCATGGGATTCCTCTGGTCAGTCACCGGCGCACAAGTCTAGCCTGGGTGAAGACCTTTCGGGAGTATGATCATGGTTTGGTTGCGTCGAATTCTCTATCTCGTCGTGTTTCTGGCCGTCCTCGCCGTGCCCGCCTACTGGTGGCTGATTATGGAAAGCCACATGCCGTCCAGCGGCACCTACGCGATCGACGTTGCCGAAGTGCGCCGCCTCGCGGATTCGATGCCCGGCGACAAGCCCACTGAAGTCCGCGTTGAAACCGTGGCCTCCGGCGACTTCCCGAAGACCGCGATCATGGCGGGCGACACGTGGGAGCCGGACGCCATGCCGATGTCGTCGTATCAACTCATCTACCCCGACCACACGGCCATCATCGACACCGCCCTCAGCCCAGGGCAGGGCAAAGACTTCGTGAAGACGTTCGACGCCGAAGCTTTCAAGCGCGTGAGTGCTGCGATGGGCACGGCCGCACTCATCGTCATCACGCATGAGCACGTGGACCACATCGGCGGGCTCATCGCGCAGCCGAACTTGCAAAAGCTGCTCACAGTCACGCGCCTGAACAAAGAGCAAGTCGACAACCCCGATCGCATGCAGCCCGTCACCTGGCCGAAGGGCGCACTCGATGGCTACAAGCCGCTCGAGTATGACCACTACGTCGCGGTCGCGCCGGGCGTCGTGCTGATCAAAGCGCCGGGCCACACGCCGGGCAGCCAGCTCGTCTACGTCAAGCGCGCCGATGGCGCGGAACTTCTGTTCCTCGGCGACGTCGCCTGGAAACGCCGCAACATCGATCAGCTGCGCGAACGCGCGCGCCTCGTGACCTGGCTCTTCCTCAAAGAAGACCGCGACCAAGTGATGCTCGAACTCGCCGAGTTCAAACGCTTGACCGAAGCCGAACCCCACATCGAACTGATGCCGGGCCACGACCAAGATGCGCTCGACCACTTCGTAAGCGCGGGCCTGCTTGTCAAAGGGTTCAAATGATACCAACCCCGCTCACACTGAACGGCGCGCCAGGTTCGCCCTACACGCGCAAGATGCTGGCGCTGCTGCGCTACCGTCGCATTCCGTACAAGCTATTGCAGTACGGCATGAGCGCACCGCCCGGCATGCCGAAGTCGAAACCGCAATTGCTGCCCACGTTCTATCTACCGAACGCGGCTGGCGAGATCGAAGCGGTGGTGGACTCGTCACCGCTGATCCGCAGGCTCGAACGCGCATTCGAAGGCCGCTCCGTCCTGCCCCCGCATCCGGTCGTGGCCTTCATCGACTACCTGCTCGAAGACTACGCGGACGAATGGCTGACCAAGGCGATGTTCCACTATCGCTGGCACTACGCCGCCGATGCGGACAAGGCCGGCGACATCCTGCCCCGCTGGTCGAACATCTCGGCCGGCGACGAGCAGATGGCGCAGATGAAGGCGTACATCAAAGATCGCCAAATCTCGCGCCTCTACGTCGTAGGTTCGAACGACACGACCGCGCCGGTGATCGAGGCAAGCTACGAACGCTTCCTCGACCTCTTCAACGCGCATCTGAAAGTGCACCCGTTCCTGATGGGCAAACGCCCGGGCGCCAGCGACTTCGCGGCGTTCGGCCAACTGACCGCCCTCACCCACTTCGATCCGACGCCGATGGCGCTGACCATGAAGAAAGCACCGCGCGTCTACGCTTGGGTGGAAGTCGGCGAAGATCTCTCCGGCCTCGAACCGCAGGATGGCGATTGGCTCGACGCCGCAAGCATTCCGCCAACCATCGTAGCCCTGCTGAAAGAATTCGGACGCGTCTACGTGCCTGCCCTGCTTGCGAACGCAAAGGCGATCGCCAACGGCGCCGAAACGTTCGAAACCGAAATCGACGACAAACCCTGGAAGCAGCAAACATTCCCATACCAGGCGAAATGCTTGCAATGGACGCGCAACGCCTACGCCGATCTCAACGACAGCGACCGCATCACCGTCGACAAGCTGCTCTCCGGCACGGGCATCGCCGCGCTGTTTCAGAAGTGACTTAAGCGCCGGTCTGCGCAAACCTGAACGCGCGGAGCAGATCCGGCGCGTTCGACAGCAGGTCCATGGCCGCGTGCACCAGCATCACGGCGAGCAGATTGCGCGTCCTGAGCCACAATATGCCAAACATGAAGGCCGCCACCGCCTGCACGGTGATCGTATAGGCCGCAGCCGTCAGCATATCGGGATTGGCGCCAAGCCCTTCCTGCACGCCAGCGCCGCGCAGCACCATACCCGGCGCGTGCACGAGCCCGAAGATCAACGCCATCACGAAAAGCCCCGCGACGTCGGACTTGAAGAGCGCCGACAACCGTTCCTGCAAGACGGCGCGGAAGAAGAACTCCTCGACCAGCCCGACTTCGATCACCAGCCAAGCAAACGCGAGCGGCAGCCCGAACTGCAGCGCATCCGCCGCATACTTGCCTTCGCGAAACGGCGCGGCAGCGCCTCCCGCCATGTACTGGAACCCGATCACTGCAGCGCCGATCACCAGCACCGCAAGCCCGTCGCGGCCGAGCAATCGCCGGTATGACGCCGCGGTCAACCCGAACGCCGCCCACGTCGCACTGAACAGCGTGCGATAGATGAGCAGCGGTATCAGCACGAAGACGGCGAGCTTCAGCGCCATCACCCACGCTTCGTGCGCCAAGTCGTTGCCGCCCTTCGCGAGCCCCGGAACAAAGCCATCAACCCACGACTTCACACCGACAAGGTACACCGCCAACAACGCAACAAGCACGAGCGCAACGACAGCTTCGCCGACGGGCGCCTTCACCGTCAGCGGTTGCGGCGCGACGCCGATCGTCGTGAGCCAAGCGAGGAACGAAAACCCGACGCCGACGATGACGAGGATGGCAAGCGCCTCCTCCATCGGAAACGCGCTCACGGTGTTCAGATGCATCAACGACAGCGCGTAGACCGCAGCAAAACCAACGGCGGCAGCAATACCGATCGGACGCATGGCTCCCCTCAAACCTGTCAGAACAGCCGCATCGTAAACGTTGCAAAGAACCACGCAACAAAGCCGAGCGCTGCGGCAGCCACCGCCCACGCGATCCCTTGGATCAAATGCCCGCGCCGAAACCCGCGCACCGCCAACACAGTGAACGCCAACGCTAACAACCCACAGGCGAACGCAATCAATACGTCGTCGTCGATGCCGCTACCCATGAGCGTAAGGCCTCCCCGCGCCGCTACGTTATCAGCGCCTCGATTTCGCGCCACACGTCCGGTCCCGACGCAACACGTTGGGCGGCCGAAAAATAGCTCCCGATCAGCGCCAGATACAATATCCGCGAACGCAGCTCCGCCGCTCGTTCGCCCACACCCATCTCGCGCAGCAAGCCGCTGACATAGTCGATCCGCACGCGATCCGCGGCCGCGATCGCAGCGGCAACTTTGGGGTCGTGCCGCGCCCATCCGCGCATCGCCGTCTCAAGCTTGTGCGCACGCTTGTTCGTTGTCGCAACACCCATGAGGCGCCGCAGACGCGCACGCGCCGAGCCGCCCGCCTTCTCGACGCTCTCGGCGATGGCCCGCGTGCCCACAAGCTGCCAATGCTCCAGCATCGCCTCGTGCAGCGCGGCGCGATCCTTGAAGTGCCAATAGAAGCTGCCCTTCGTGACCTTGAGCCGCAACGCGAGCGGTTCAACGCGCACGCCGCCGATACCCTCGTCCTGCAGCACCGCCATCGCCGCACGCGTCCAATCGCTGCGTCCGATGCGCGCACTACGCGCTTCTGCTTGCGTGTTCATCGCCGGACCATACGCCAGCGTATTGACTTAGGGCAAGACCAAGGCGTTAGATGAACCATACGCACCCGTATGGAGACCGGCATGTATGCTTTACCGTCGGAATTGCCTCTCACGCTCGCCGCCGTGGGCTGCCTCGCCGCAGCGATCGCGCACAGCTACCTCGGTGAGCGTATGTTCGTGCCGCAAATTCAATCCCAGATGAACTGGCAAGGCGGTGCGCGGGCGGCAGCGTTCAAGAACCTGATTGTGCGCATCGCCTGGCACGCGACAAGCGTGATGTGGCTTGGCTTTGCCGCACAATTCGCGGCAGCTCCCTTGGGGTTCCATGGCCTGACGCCGGTCTACGCCACCGCCGCCGCGACGTTCCTCGCATTGTGGATCATGACCGGCCCAATGACCGCCTGGCGCCACCGCGGCTGGCCCGTCTTCCTGTTGATCACGGCAAGCCTGATCGGCGCTGTCGCCACATCTGTCTAGAACAGCCGCATCTGCACCGCGATGAACACCGCAGCCGCCGCGAACAGCACCGCTGCGAACAACCGCGCGAGGCCGTAGTTGGCGCGATTGTGAACAAAATGCCGGATCGCCAGTCCCAAATAGACCGCAGCCACGGCACCCGTAATGATCACCAGCGCCAGACCCTGGTCCATGCCACCCCTCAGCTCCGCATCGCCACAAAGTGTCATGGTTTGCGAAGGCGGACCATGGCAAACTAAGAGGGACAGATTGGGACACAACGATGCCGCTGCGCCTTCTCACCGCCCTCCTCGCTTTCCTTCTCGCCCTCACCGCGGCACATGCCGCCGCCGTCGACACGCTGCTCGGCGAGTGGACGGACGCGAGCCGTTCGAACCGCGTGATACCCTACAAGATCTACGTGCCCCACGACGCGACAGCGCCGGCGCCCGTGGTGATCTTCAGCCACGGCCTCGGCGGCAATCGCAACGGCGCGGAGTATTTGCTGAGCTTCCTTGCTGAGCATGGCTACATCGCGGTCGCGGTGCAGCACCCGGGCTCCGACACGCAAGCGATCTTTCCCGGCGGCCGCGTGAACAACGGTGGTCTGTTCGCAGCCATCACGCCAGAGGCCGCCGCCGATCGCTTTCGCGACATCCCGTTCGCGATCGACGAGTTGGAAAACATGAACGCGAACGACGCGCGCCTGAAGGGCCGCATGGACCTGACCAAGCTTGGCATGTCCGGCCACTCGTACGGCGCGATCACGACGATGGCGCTCGCCGGCCAAGGTTTCGGTCCTGGCGGCGGCTTCAGCTTCGGCGACGACCGCATCAGTGCTGCAATCGCCTACAGCCCGTCGAAACCGAAGCAAGGCGACCCAGCGGAATCGTTCGCAAGCATCCGCATGCCGACGTTCCACATGACCGGCACGAACGACCAAAACCCGCTCGACTCCAGCGACCCGGTCGAGAACCGCCAGATCCCCTATCGCAACATCACGAACGCCGACAAATATCTGATCGTCTTCAAAGGCGGTGACCACATGATCTTCTCCGGCCGCGGCCTCAAAGGCGAACTGCGCACCCAAGACCCACGCTTCCACGCCTGGATCCAAAAAGCCTCCCTCGCCTTCTGGGACGCCTACCTACGCGACAACGCCGAAGCGAAGACGTACCTGAGCGGCGGCAAGTTCGCCGCCGAACTGGGCAGCGACGGCACGTTCGATTCACAAACGCACTGAAAGGCCTACTCCTTCTCCTCCGTCAAAAAGTCCCGCCCCGCGCGGTCCTCCACCTCCACCACCCAGAGGTCTGCGTCGCGTGCGCGGGCGCGTTCGAGATAGGCTTCCGCGTCGGCGTCGCTCACGAGCTCAAGCCCCGTCGCGCGCAGCCAGCGGCGTTTCCCGTCGATGCCATAGCCGGCCGACCAAACACGCGCCGTACCGTTTAGTAGGGACACCTTCACCAGAACGGCGCCGGATTCCGGATCGCCTTTCTTCGTGACGAATGCGGACGCGCCGTTCACTTCCGCGCGACGGATCAGTGCCGCGGCCCAGATCGACGTCTTCACTCTGGGCTCGGTCACATGTGCTCCATCTTTGATTGCATCGTCCGGCGTTTGGACCCCGGTGAGTCAATATTGCCACTTCGCCGGACACACAACTTGCGATTCCATCGATGCTCGCGATTCGGGGCGATTCGTGCGTTGAGGGGCAGTTCAGTGGTCGGTGAAGAGTCCGCGCGTAACCCATCAGAACGTCTCGTTTTCCGGGCCGTTCCATTGCAGCGTTCGCTGGCATTCGGTGCCGGTGCTGCCGTGCTTATTGTACACCTACTCTGGCGTGCAGATGCGACGCTGGCCGGTCTCCCGCCCGGCGCATTCGCACTTTCGATCCTGCTCTTCGCCGTCGAAACGTTCATCGCGATCGGGCTCACGCTCGCAGCGCTCGCCGACATCTTGCCCGCGGCAATCGAGATCAAGCCTGAAGGCCTGCGCGACGCCGAACTGCCGTCGACCGACATCTTCTTCGTCATCAACGATCCGAAGTTCGCGCCCAAGGCCGCCTACTCGCTCGCCGCCGCGGCACAGCTCGACTACCCGCGCGACCGCGTACGGCTTCATCTCGTCGGCGTTGACCGCGCGACAGAACACGCAGAGTCGCTGGCGGCCCTCGCCGAACGCATGAATACGTCGTGGCTTGCCGCGTCACCGGAAGCGAATGCGGGGACAGCGATCAACGCCGCGCTCGCCCGCACGGCCGGTACGCTGGTCTTGATCATCAACGCCAGCGAAGCGCCGACACCCGATCTGCTCCGCCGCATCGCAGGCGGCTTCGTCAACAACGCGAACCTCGCGTTTTGCGACGTGCCGGTGTTCGCGATCGACGGCGACCCGGTCTTGACCGACATCGATGTCAGCCGCCGCTTGCCGAGCGATCCTGGCGCGTTCTTCAAGACCTGCCTGAAGACGATCGGTGCCGCGACCGGCTCGCTGGGCTTGAACCATCGCACCGTCTGGCGCCGCACGGCGTTGTCGAACGCGGGCAGCTGCTCGCGCTGGAACCTGCGCCCGGACGCACCCGCACGCATCCGCGCCGTCGAAGCGGGCTGGGTTCGCGGCATCGTCACGCGCCCGATGGTGGCCTCGCTCGCACCCGACACGGTGCGCGATTACCTCCGCACGCGCATGGGCCAGCGCATCGGCACGATCGACGCGGCGCTGACGCAAGACCCGCTGATGCGCGGCCGCTTGCCGTTGCGGGAGCGTCTGTCGTGGATGCCGGCGCTCTTCGGCGCACTGATGCCGTTCGCCTGGGGCCTCGCTTTCGCACTGCCGCCGCTCGCGCTCTTGCTGCGCGTACCGCTGTTTGGAAGCACAAGCCCCGCCATCGCCACGGTCTTCTCGCTCTTGGCCGCCGTCGTCGCCATCACAATGGCAGGCAGTCTGAACGCCGGCATGCGCGGCCGCCTGATCGGCGCGTGGAGTGAAATTCTGGAATCGCTGCTCACTGCACCATCGCTGTTCGCCATCATCACGCGCCGCCCGAAGACGGAGCGCGTGCCGAACCCAGAACACGCAAACGGCCTCCTCGTCGTCGTCTTCGCCGTAGCACTCGCGGGCACCGCCTACGGGACCGCTGCTTGGTTCACGAAACCGGAAGTCCAAGCGGATATCGCGCCGCTGCTGGCCCTAACCGTCTTCACGGCAGCTCTACTCGCGTGCTTGCTCGGCGCAATCGCCGAACCGCGCCAGCGCCGCCAGGCACCGCGTATCGCCCGCCGCTTCAGTGCCGACTTGCTCATCGGCGGCGCACAAGTTCCCGGCCGCCTCGCCGACATCTCCGTGCATGGCGCAAGGTTCATCGCCGACGACGCCGTCGACCTGCCCGCACGCGCGCTCGCCGGCCAACTGACGCTCGAAACGCCGCAAGGCAAGACGACGCTGCCCGTCCAACTCTCGCGCCAAACCGAAGCGTTCGGCCGCCCCGCGTTCGGCCTCTCCTTCACCGGCCGCACCGTCGGCGAGTTCGCAACCGTCGTGCGCCTCGCCCACCGCAGCGGCGACGCCTACGCCGACCTCTGCGACGCGCGCGCAAAGAGCGCAGGCTTCACCCGCCTCTTCACCGCGTTGAGCTGGCGCGGACTCGTCAGCCTCTGGCGCAAAGTGAACCCACCAACTGCGCAAGTGAAATGGATTCCGCTGAGGCGGATGTCGCGCACGATGCATTGAGTAGTGGTTGGTGAATGGTGATTGGGTGTTGGCGATCTATTCCCCATTCCCCATCACCCAAACACCAATATCGGTGACACAATAAGTTCCACCCGCAACATTGTTACTCTTTCGCGCAACGATCTAACCACCGCATTGCACCCTCGCACCCTTGACTCTCGGGCTTAGAGGTCCAAACTGATATGCAGACGATCGCTGCCGGATGAAGTCTCTGACGACTGGCCGCCGTTCGCTCGATGACAGGCGCTTCATGGGATGACCGAAGCCCTGAGTTGTCGCGAAGAGGTGCGGCCCGGAAGGCGGGACCGTCTGAATGAGCAGAGCAACAACTAACGGAGGGAGCATGACGCCACCGGACATGAGATCCGCCCTCGCTATTGACGAGGGCAAGGCCCGTTAGCACTCGCGTACGGACACTGATTTTGCGACAGACCGCCGCCGCGAGAAGCCCGGACCCGATCAAAACACAATTTGAAAGCATGCAACGGCGTGCATAAAACCACGCTCGTAAACTAAGGCCGGCTCTGCTGGCCAAGAATCGGAAGTGATGAAGAGCCCCGAGGAGCGACGCGTCGCCCCGGGGCTCATTTTGTTTCATAGAGCGCAGCGCCCGAGAAAACGCTCTAGTCCCGGGAGCGCGGGCATCCTGCCCGCTCTTTCTTGATCTCCCTGCATGGGAGCAACGTGGATACCGCAAAAGAGCAGGCGGGACGCCCGCGCTCCCAGGACAAGCGCCTAGCTAACGAAGACACCGCGCTACGAACCAAGAACCACCACGCGTTGACGAATTGACGATTGACGCCCGGCCGTGACGCACCGTGCATTACACGTTGACGTTTGACGATCGGGCCACCGCCCTCCTTCCACACACACACATGTAATGAGAGTTGGAGTCTGTCCATTTTTAGAGTGGGAGCCCGGCCTGCCGTTTCGTCAAACGTCAACGTGTAATGCACGGTGCGTCACGGCCTGTCGTCAAACGTCAAACGTCAATTCGTCAAGACGAACGCCCGTTACCCTTCGAGCGGCATCGCAAACCGGTTGCGCGTGTTGAGCACCCGGCCGGCCTTGGCCATCTTATAGAGCGTGACCCGCACCGACGCGGCGTTCGCATCATCGATCAGCGCCGCAACGTCTTGATGCGACATAGGCATTTCGGCGCCTCTGAGCTCGTTCAGGATCTTGTCCTCAAGCGCCGAGAAGCGATACTGCTCCGCATCGCCCAGCACAGCCCAAAGCCCGCGCGTGCCGTCGAACCTCAGCGCCTTCTCGAACACCGGCAGGTCGCGCCCGCGGCCGTAGAGGATGGCGTCGGCCTGCCCCGCCTCCTTGCGCAAGATCAGCACGCTGTCGGCGGCACCCGTGAGCCCCGTCGTGCCCGAGACGAGGTCGAACGGATCGTCCGGGTTGTCGCGTTTCGAAGCGTGGTGCATCACCACGATGGCAAGCCTGTGCTTCGAGGCCAGCCGCTGCAGCACGGCCAGCGACTCGAAATCGTCCGCGTAGAGCGACTTCTTCCCGTCCGCGCGCCCACGCACCTTCGCCCACACGTCGACGATCACGAGCTTCGGGTTCGAGGCACCCGCGATCCACGCCTCGATCTGCCCAAGGCCGCCCTCGTCGAGCCGCGGCCAGTCGGTGTGAAAGCGCAAGCGCGACGGCCACCGCGCATCGCCCATCATCTGCTGCAAGCGCGATTGCAGCCGGCGCTGATTGTCCTCGAGCGCCAACGCCAGCACGTCGCCCGGCTCGCACGGCGCCGCCGAAAACGCGCGCCCGCCCGAAGCCGTCGCCAAGCCTAGATTCAGCGCCAACCACGACTTGCCCAACTTCGGTTTCCCCGCAATCATCGTCAGCCCCTCGACGATGTAGTCCGGCACGATCCACTTGATCGGCGCGAACACCTTGGATTGCAGCGCAGCGCCGGAGATGCCGTCGCCTGTCGGAACCTCTTCTTGCCCGGGAGCGCCGGCATCCTGCCGGCCCTTCGGCGGCGGCGCTTCAGAAAGGGCCGGCAGGAAGCCGGCGGTCCCAGGCAAGCCCGCGC
>JANLXP010000532.1:0-2889 GCA_031365165.1 Alphaproteobacteria bacterium | reverse complement strand
CCGCCGCAATCGCGGCACCCGCCGGCATCCACCAGGTTTGGCGGCGCGCTTTCACGTTCACAGGCATTTGCACAATGTTTGACAGCGTTTGCAGCAGGCTTGCCAGCCGGTCCGGCACGTCAAGCGCGGGTGCCACGGCGGCGCGCAAGAGGTTGTCGGCGTCTTGCAGCGCCTTCAGGCGGGCGCGCAGCGCAGCATCCCGCTCCAGCGCAACTTGCATTTTGGCAGCACGAACTTCACCGAGTTCGCCGTCCACGAAGGCCATTAGAGTGTCGTCGTCGATGGGCGTCATGCTTGGTTCACTTGCAACGCGTCTGTTGCTGTCTTGTCTTGATCCAGCATCCGGCGCAGTGCATCGCGGCCGCGCGAGAGGCGACTCATCAGCGTGCCGATTGGGATTTCGAGCTGACCGGCGGCTTCGAGATACGAGCGCCCGTCGAGCACCACGAGGGCAAGCGCGAGACGCTGATCGTCCGGCAGGCGCGCAAAGCAGGCCCGGGTCTTGCTGAGCATCAACATGGTCTCCGCCACCTTGGGGCCGTCAATCGTTGTGTCGGTCCCAGCACTGTTCAGCGCCTGCTTTCTTTTGTCGGTCGTTCGCCGGCGCAATTCGTCGCGCCAGAGATTTTGCATAGTCTTGAAGGTCCAGCTCTCAAGGCTTGTCCCAGGTTGCCACTGGTCGGCCTTTGTTAAGACCTTCTCAATCGCCGCTTGTACGATGTCGTCTCCTTGCTCGGCCGATCCTGCCAAGACGATCCCAAACCGCCTCAGCCGCGGCAGAAGCGTAGCAATCGCTTGCCGAAGCTCGTTGTGAGGGCCAGTCATACGTGCGTGCACCGATAAAACGAACGGGGGCGGGGGCTTATTCCATTGACCAGTGGAAAGTTTGGTCAGGACTTTGTGCTCGCTTCAACCTAGACTTCATGTTGAAACTAATACGGGATTCGGCGGTTATGGGGCGCTTGAAAAGCGCGTTTTTTGGCGTTTTGACCTACGTGGCGTTTGCCGCGCCGACTGCCTTGGCCACGCCCGGCAATGGCGGCGGTGGTGATCATGACACCGACACCTCCGATCACGACACGGTGGATACCTCCGACCATAGCGGCCCTGTAGACGACTCAGGGCCCGGAGACGATCGTTCTGGGCCGTCGGACGAGTCAGGATCAGACCGCTCGGGAGACTCCGGCGCTGACAATTCCGGGTCGGGCGATTCCGGATCATCGGGCGATCAGTCCGGCTCGGGAAGCTCCGGTTCGTCGGACGACTCCGATGACGGCAATTCGGGTTCGAACTCGGGCCACGGCAGCAGCGGCTCGTCGGGTTCGGATTCTTCAATCTCGTCTTCGCACAACGCGGGGAGCGGCCACGATCGCGTCGAGGTCACGCGCAATGAGGCGGGCGAGCGCGTGCGCACGGGCGAGGCGATGTTGCTCACAAAGCGCGACGACGCCGCAGGCGAACTCGAGCGCGAAGGTTTTCGAGTCGTCGAGATGTTTCGCGTCGAAGCGGTGGGTGCGACCGCCTTTCGCGTCGCTTTGCCTGAGCGCATGAGCCAGAAGAAGACGTTCGACGCGTTGCGGGCGCTTGATCCGAACGGCGTCGTGACGTTCAATCACATTTATAGTCCGGCCGGCCAAACCGCTGCGGTTGGCGAGGTACACGGCAGGCCGAAGGCGGTCAGCGTAAGGGTGCGCGTCGGTCTCGTCGATGCGGGCGTGAATGTGAAGCACCCGATGCTGAAGCGTGTCGTTGTCAACGCGCGCGCTTTCGATCCGAATGCGCGCACATCCGATGCGCACGGGACGGCGGTGGCGTCGCTGATCGCCGTCGCGGCCCCCGGGGCCACGGTCTTTGCCGCTAACGTATTCACACTGTCGGTCGACGGGCAGGAGGTTGCGACAGCTGATAAGATTGTTCGTGCGCTGGATTGGCTTGCAACGCTTCAGGTGCCGGTCATCAATTTGAGTTTGACGGGGCCTGCGAACCCCATTCTCGAGGCCGTGGTCGCGCAGCTAACAGCGAAGGGTCATATTCTGGTTGCGGCCGTCGGCAACGAGGGGCCGCGCGGCGCGGCGCAGTACCCGGCAGCGTATGAGCACGTTGTCGGCGTCACCGCGGTTGATCGGCGGTCGCGCGTTTACCTCTATGCAAATCAGGGAGACTATGTGGACTTTGCGGCGCCCGGTGTCGATCTCCCGGTGGCAAATCCGGCGGGTGCGGTCGAAACGGTTTCTGGGACGTCTTACGCCGCCCCGATCGTGGCGGCGAAGCTGGCGCGGGAAATCGACAAACCCGACGTACTGCTCGCGGATCGCGCCTTGAAAGCGCTGGCGGCGAGAGCGCACGATCTGGGTGCGCCGGGGCGCGATCCTGTGTTCGGACTGGGCTACGTCGGCACCGACGATTGATCGGACATTTCAGGCTTGCGCGGGGCCTGCCGCGTTGCCTTACGAGCAATCTGGACGTCGAACGAGCCGGGCGGCACGTGAGGGACCCGGCGGCGCCGATTTGGGCAGCGTCAGCCGCACCCACTTGTCGCTTGAGAAGGACGCGCCCGTTCCTCGGTTGATCAATCGCGTCGGCGACATTGTCGCCCTTCCCACCTTGGGAGGCCTTATCATCGTTACGCACGATGCCCTCGTTTGAGCGAATCTGATATTCGGTAGGGACAGCCGCGCACCCCGCCAACTGCGAGGCGAAGGCCCGTTGATAGGCGCCAGAGCGGCGGCTGCAGTCGTGTTTCAAGTTGACACAACGCGTGACGCGCATCCGCCGCGATTAGCGCCTTACTTACCATCCGGAACGCACGCCCGTTAAGCGCAGTTTCAACGGCTTATGTCAGCATGAGCCGAACAAAAAAGCGTTGGCCGTAACTGGAACGTCATGGGG
>JANLXP010000497.1:0-1588 GCA_031365165.1 Alphaproteobacteria bacterium | reverse complement strand
GTTCCAAAATCGGTGCAGTGGGATCAAGCGATCTTGATGCTCGCGATCTCGGATCTGCAGGGGCTTGCGGAGAATGCGTCCGTGACGTGGGGCGCCGGCAAAACGGATGTGCCGTTCCGGCCGGGGCTTGTGCAGGAGCTTGCCGCCTATCCCGGCATCAATGCGCGGGTACCGTTGACGGCTGAGAAGGCCGAGCTTGCGTTTTCGATTGCCTTGAAGCTGCGCGGGACCGGCGACCTGCAGTTCGCGGCGGCAGGTGAAGAGACTGACGTCACCGCCAAGGCGAACTGGCCGCATCCTAGTTTCTCGGGAAGTTTCTTGCCGGTCGAGCGCTCAATCGACGCCACCGGGTTCAGCGCGCGCTGGAAGGTGCCGCACCTTGCGCGCAACCTGCCTCAAGCGATGCCGACACCGGACAATTTGACGAACGGGTTCAACATCGCGAGTTTCGGCGTTTCGTTCTATCAGCCGGTGAAATTCTATCTGCTGGTCGAGCGGGCCTTGAAGTATGCGATTTTGTTCATCGGGCTTGCGTTCCTGTCGTTCTTTTTGATCGAGACGCTGTCGGGCGCGCGGCTTCACGGGGTGCAGTATCTCTTGATCGGCGGCGCGCAGGTCGTGTTTTACCTGTTGCTGCTGTCGCTGGCCGAGCAGATCGGGTTCGATCTTGCGTATCTGCTGGCGGCTTTGGCGACCGTGCTCTTGATCTCGGCCTATGCGTGGTCGGCGCTCAAGGATCGGTCGCGCGCGCAGGTCGTGTTCGCAGTCTTGAGTGTGCTTTACGCGCTCTTGTTCCTGCTATTGAAGCAGGAGGACTATGCGCTTCTCATCGGCGCGTCGGCGGCGTTCGCCGCGGTTGCGGTGACGATGTACGTGACACGCAACGTCGATTGGTACCAGTCGGCGAAGCGGCCGGTCGGCTTTGGGCTCAATCGCGACTGATCACGGTGCGCGAAGGGCGGCGGCGAGTTCCGCCCCCTTCGCTTTGCGCCACGCGACGCAGCGGTCGACGGTTTCGAGCGCGTTCGCATAGACGCGCGGTGCGCCCGTGATTTCGCCGATCATCGGCTTGAAGAACCATTCCATCTCGACACGCGATTGGTCGCCGCAGAGATTGGCGGTCAAGCCGACCAGGCGCGAGCGGGCATCGCGCGGGATAGATGCGCTGATGCGCTTGAAGTCGCGGCGCAGCCATTCCCAGACGCCGGCACGGCGGTCGACGTCTTGGAAGGCGTTGCGCATGTATGTGCCCTGTTCGCGCACGGTCAGCGCGCCCGAGATCAGGAACTCTTCGACCTCTTGGTTTGCGGCGGGGTCACGCGCGGCGGTAAGTGCGGCGATAACGAGACTGCGAAACTGCGCGTCGGACGAACCTTTGATCGCGGCGATCGCGTCGTGTGCGAGCGGCTGACCGCCCGTGTAAACGGCGGCCCATGCGGCGGCGCCGATCAACTCCGGTGCTAACGGTTCGGGCGAACGCCCTTCGGCCATCGCACGTAGGAGCGATGCGCCTTTGGCGGCGAGCGGGGTCAGCGTGCCCGGATCGCGCGCGACGGCGATCATCGCTTGAACGAGCTCGGCGCGCAGG
>JANLXP010000496.1:0-4532 GCA_031365165.1 Alphaproteobacteria bacterium | reverse complement strand
GGTGGACGGCTTGCGCGCCGGTGACTTCGCATGCCGTGACGATCGCCGGAATGTTCAGATTGCTGTCGCGCGCGGGCGGCGGGCCGACGCACACGCTCTCATCCGCCATACGTACGTGCATGGCGTTTGCGTCCGCGGTCGAGTGGATGGCCACCGTCTTGATGCCCATCTCGTGACACGCGCGGTTGACGCGCATCGCGATTTCGCCGCGGTTAGCAATGAGAACTTTGTCGAACATCGAGCCGCTACTCGACAATCATCAGCGGTTCGCCGAATTCGACCGGTTGCCCGTCGCTGATGATGATCTGGGTTACGCGCCCCGCACGCGGCGAGGGGATTTGGTTCATGGTCTTCATGGCTTCGATGATCAGAAGCGTTTGACCTTCGGTCACCATGTCGCCGATTCTGACGAATGGGTTGGCGCCGGGCGTCGGTGCGACGTAGGCGGTGCCCACCATCGGCGAGGCAACAAGGCCTGGATGGCCCGATATGTCGGTTGGCCTTGCCGCGCCGCCGGCGGCTGTGGCCGGCGCATGGGCCGCAGGCCCAGCCGAGATCGCGTGCGCCACCATTTGGATGTTGCGCGCGACCCGCAGGCGCAGACCCGCCTTTTCGATTTCGATTTCGCTGAGACCCGTTTCCTCGAGGATCGCCGCCAAGTCGCGGATCATTTTTCCTTCGAGCGGATCGGGCTTTTCTTCTTTGCTCATCCTTGGGCTTTCGTAAGGGCTGCCAGCGCGTCGACCGCCAAGGAATAGCCTTGAGCGCCGACACCGCAAATGGTTCCGGTGACGACGGGTGACACGAAAGACGTATGGCGAAACGGTTCGCGGCGATAGGGGTTCGAGATGTGAACCTCGATCACGGGGATTTCGACGGACTTCAAGGCATCGTGGATCGCGACCGAGGTGTGCGTGTAGGCGCCAGCGTTCAAGATGACACCGGCGGCGGTCTTGCGGGCTTCCTGAAGCCAGTCGACCAGGTCGCCTTCGTGGTTCGACTGACGGAAGTCGATCGTGAAGCCCGCTTGGGCCGCCTTGGCGCGCACCTCGGCCTCGATGTCGGCCAAGGTGGCGTGGCCGTACACCTCCGGCTCGCGCTGACCCAAGAGGTTCAGGTTGGGGCCGTTTAGGACGAAAAGTGGCTTGGCCATCTTGTCAGGGACCGGCGTCCGTGGTGAGGAATTGCGCCGCCGTTATAGCCAGTCCCCCGAGGGGGCGAAAGGCACCAGATGGCGGGTGGTTAGTGGGGGCTCGACGCGCTATCTCATTGACGACGCAACCGGAATTGGACAGCGGGAATCAGCCCTCTTATGCGCATTCAGGTCAACGGGCTGGATCATGATCTTCCTGGTCCCACGACGCTCGCCGGGCTGGTTGAGCGCCTTGGGCTGGATGCGCGCAAGATCGCGATCGAACGCAATCTGGAGATCGTGCCGCGGTCGACCTATGGGGACACGGCGCTCACGGAAGGAGACAAGCTTGAGATCGTCAATTTCGTCGGGGGCGGCTGAGGCATGACCGGGCAAAGCGATACCTGGACGGTGGCTGGGCGGACGTTCCGCTCGCGCCTGATCATCGGGACGGGCAAGTACAAGGACTATGCCGAGAACGCGGCCGCGCTTGAGGCGTCGGGTGCGGAGATCGTTACCGTGGCGCTTCGGCGTGTGAACGTGGCCGATGCGGGAAGCCCGAAGCTCGTCGACTTCATCGATCCGAAGAAGGTCGTGTACCTGCCGAACACGGCCGGTTGCTACACCGCCGAGGAGGCGATGCGTACGCTGCGCCTCGCGCGCGAGGCGGGCGGATGGTCACTGGTGAAGCTTGAGGTGCTCGGTGATCGCAAGACGCTTTATCCCGACATGATCGAAACGCTGCGCGCGACGGAGATCCTGGCCAAGGACGACTTCCAGGTGATGGTCTATTGCAGCGACGATCCGTTGATGTGCAAGCGGCTGGAGGACGTCGGGGCGGCGGCGATCATGCCGCTGGCGGCGCCGATTGGGTCGGGCTTGGGTATTCAGAACCCGGTCAATATTCGTTTGATCATCGAGGCCGCGAAAGTGCCGGTGCTGGTTGACGCGGGCGTCGGCACCGCGTCGGATGCTGCGGTCGCGATGGAGCTTGGCTGCGACGGTGTCTTGATGAACACCGCAATCGCGGAGGCCAAGAACCCGATCATGATGGCGCGCGCGATGAAGCTCGCGGTGGAATCCGGTCGGCTTGCGTACCTTGCGGGGCGGATGAAGAAGAAGACCTACGCTGATCCCTCGTCGCCGCTGGCGGGCTTGATCTAGCTCGCGCATGTGGTGACGTCTGTTAGCGGTCCCGCGACGTTTAGGTCAACGAATGCGCAGCAGCGTTACAACGGCGTTCGCCCGGCGGCTGCCCGTGGCGGAGGATGAGATCGCGTGGCTGCACGCACGGCTCTGCGCAGGCGAGCGTAGCAACACGCGTGCCTACTGCAATCCGTATCATATTACGTCTCACTAAGATTCTGCCATCGCTGGCCGAGCCAACGACAGCCATGCGACGAATGTAAGCATGAGCGCGCCTGCTGTCGGGAACATCACCGTTGCAACGTCGAATGGTGGATACGATGTAAAGTCATCCGGTTGGTCCGGCATGCCATATCCGACCGAAACGACAATCGCGGCGAAAACAATTGCAATCGCTGAATACACAACGATCTGCAATACTGTTAGGAGCGCCCGCGAGCGGCCGATCGCTACAAGGATCGACGCAAACGCTGGAACGCTGAACGCACCGACAAGAACTGGAAACAGTTCGCCTCCTTGGTGGTTGACTATCGTAACGTCAACGCCGCGAGCGACACCTGCGTAACCAACCGCCTTCACGGTTACGACTGCAAATACAATTGAGATCACTGCAATGATCGGAACAGCGGCACCAAGTATCGCGATGATTCCGAACGCACCGGCCCGTTGGCTTCCAGACTTTGCGCCGCTTTCTTGGAGGACCGTCGCGCCGCCGACGATCAACAGAGCGACAGCGAGTGCGGAAAGCACTGCAACGCTGACTTGCGGAAGGAATTGAACTACGTATGCAATCATCGTGCTACGCCTTCATTCCTTGGAAACCAGAATTCGGACCGAGGACGCGTTTCCGTCGTCGCTGCTGGCGGGCTTGATCTAGCTCGGTTTTGCTTTGCGGGCTGCGGCGACCGCCTTTTTCAACTCATCGAGAGTCTGTGCGCCCGTCGATGGTTCGTCGTTGATGAAGAACGTCGGCGTTGCATCGATACCGATCGAGCGCGCGAGGCTCTGCGTTTCGGCGAGGCGCTTGGCGATCTTCGGGTCCTTCAGGTCGGCTTTTAGGCGCGTGATGTCGGCGCCGGCTTCTTTGGCCAGGGCAAAGATGCGCTCCTGCGTCAGGTCTTCCGCGCCCATGAAGGCCAGGTGGACGTCCCAATATTTGCCCTGTGCGGCGGCTGCGATCGCGACTTGCGCCGCCATTTCGGACTCGGGCGAGAGGATCGGGAATTCTTTCAAGATCAGCTTGATGTTGCCGTCTTGGTTCAAGAGGTCTGTGACGTTCTTCTTCACCTTGCGGCAGTAGGGGCAGCGGTAGTCGAAGAACTCGACGATCGTGACGTCGCCCTTCGGGTTGCCGGCGATCAGTGGTTCGGCTTCGGCGTAGAGCTGCGCCTCGTGGTCTTTTGCCTTGTCGCGCATTTTGGTGAGGCGTTGGCCTTCTTCTTTGTTCTTCATCGCGTCGACCGCTTCGAAAATCACTTCCGGATTTTCGATCAGGTAGTTGCGAACGATCTTCTCGACGTCGTCCTTGCTCATGGCGACGGAAGGTACCTCGGCGCCGCCGAACACGCCGGCCAGGCGCAAGGCGCCCAGGACGGCCGCGATCATGACGACGGCCGCGGCCAGGAGATAGAGGACAGTCTTTTGGTTGTTCATGCGGTCTCTGTTTAGCGTTCGCGTTTCGCGGCTTCGGCTTGCGCGATGCCGATGATGTCGTTCGCGCGCTGCCAGTCGTTGGTGCCTTCCTTTAGCTTGCCGGCCGCGCGTTGCGCGAAGCCGACTGCCTGACCGTAACCGCCGAGCGCGTAGTAGCGCTCTGCCGTTGCAAGGGCGGCCAGACCCTCATCGCCAGTTTCGCCGTAGGCGAGCGACAGGTAGTACCAGGCCATGCCGTTGTCCGGCTCGTCCTTCAGGGCAGTCTTCAGGTGTTTCTTTGCTTCAGGGATAAGGCTGTCGTCTTCGGTGGCGAGGAGCGCTGCGCCGAGGCTTGCACGGATCAGCGGTTCGTCGGGCGCAAGTTCGACGGCCTTGCGATAGGGCGCCACCGACTCTTTCGCGCGGCTCGACTCGAGCAGGATTTGGCCCTTGAGTTCCCAGTAATAGGCGTAAGCGGGCTTTTCGGCGATCAGACTGTCGATCTCCGGCAGCGCGCGATCGAGTTGAGCCGAGCGGAAGTAAGCTGCGGCGCGGGCGTAGCGTGCGGGCGCGGAGCGATCGGAAGCCGGATAACGGCGGAGCACGACTTCCGGCGTTTCGA
>JANLXP010000486.1:0-2458 GCA_031365165.1 Alphaproteobacteria bacterium | reverse complement strand
TCGAAACGCGAACGGATAGCTAAGTCTCTGCGCGACACGAAGAACGACGCGGCCATGCTGACGTTGCCTGAGTCGATTGCGTGGCTGCTCAACATTCGCGGCTCCGACGTTCCACACACGCCCTTCCCCCACTCTTTCGCGATGCTGAACAGCGACGGTCACGTCGAACTCTTCATCGATCGCCGCAAATTCACGCCCGACATCGACGCCTGGCTGGGCAACCGCGTCACGGCGCCGAGCGGCGGTGCGGGCTGGTCGTCCCAGGTTGCGTCGAGGGGATTGTCAGTCACGGCAACGAGCGTGCCGCCCGCTTTTCCGACGGCGGCTTGCAAGGCCTCGACGCCAGACGCTGTGTGGAGCCACGGGTCGTAGGCGAGCTTCGCGCCCTTCGGTAGATTTTCCGCGATCCAATCCGGCGGCGGTTCGTCGACCAGCGAGCGATACTCGAATGCGGTGCCGTCGACCTGCTCGGCGGTCTGCACGGTGTAGCGGCCGTCGGTGAAAATTGCGGCCTTCTCCATCAGCACGACTGCGGCGCCCGCGGACCCGGTGAAACCGGTGAGATAGGCCAGGCGATCGGCGTGGGCCGGTACGTACTCGCCTTGGTACTCGTCGGCCCGCGGCACGACAAAGCCGTCGAGGCTTCGGCGCTTGAGTTCGGCGCGAAGGGCAGCGAGGCGGGGCGGGCCTTGGGTGGGGCTCGTGGTTTCGGCGAAGGATTGGAATTTGGTTTGGTGCAGCATGGCAGCAACCTATTCGGCTGCGGCGCGGCTCTCAAGGCCGGTCACGTGGATTTGGCGGTAGGCGGCGGGGGTCACGCCAAAACGGCGGCTGAAGGCTCGGATCAGGTGGTCGGGGCCGGAGAAGCCCGCTCGGGTTGCCACGGTGGCAAGGTCCAGTTTTCCCTCGTCCAGGCATCGGCGGGCGGCGTCCAGGCGAATGGACTCAACGAATTTCGCCGGCGACATGCTGAGTTCGGCCTGCATGTGGCGGTGGAAGGAACGGGGGCTCATGGCTGCGCGGGCGGCCAGTGTTTCGACGTCGAGGCGCTTGGTCAGGTTTGCTTCCACCCAAGTGGATAGGCTTGCAAGCTTGTCGTCCTTGACGTCTTGCGCATTGAGCGCCGCCGAAAACTGCGTTTGGTGTCCAGGCCGGCGCATGTACACGACGAGGCGGCGGGCGATTTCCATCGCGATGTCGCGGCCGTGGTCTTCCTCCACGATTGCGAGGGCCATGTCGATGCCGGTCGTGACACCAGCGGATGTCCAACACTTGCCGTCCGTGACGTAGATCGATTCGGCGTCAACCCTCAGATCAGGGAACGCGCGTTGTAGGTCGGCGGTCGAGCTCCAATGCGTTGCCGCGTTGCGGCCGTGCAAGATGCCGGTCGACGCGAGCAGGAATGCGCCGGAGCAGACGGAGCACGCGCGCTTTGCGGTGCGGGCGGCGTCGTTGATCCAGCGCATCAGGGCCTTGTCGCGTAGCGCGGCGCGGATGGGTTCTTCCTCGCCGCCTGGGCAGATGAGTGTGTCGACGCTGGAAGCCGGAGCGCTCCGCAAACTGTCTGCGTGCAACGAGAAGCCCGCAGATGTGGGTGTGGCGCCAGGGTCGGTCGCGACGAACTTGATCCGATAAGCCTCGCGGCCCAGCGACTGGTTCGCGCTGCCAAACACCTGTGCCGGTCCTACGGCGTCGAGCGACTGCAGGTGCGGGTAGATCGGGATGGCGACGATGTGAGGTTTGGGCATCGGACAAGCCTTGGCAGAAAACATCGATTGATTGTCATTTGTGCCACAGCAGACAAGTGGTAGCAAGAGGACAACAGAAGGAGCTTCCCCAATGACCACGCCGTTCCATGTTGGCTTTTTGCTGTACCCGAACCTGACGCAGCTCGACCTTACGGGACCCGCGCAATTTCTGGCTCGCGCGCCGGGCGCGAAGGCTCACTACATCTGGAAGACGCTGGATCCAGTTCCGTCGGATGCCGGTCTTTCGCTGATGCCGACGACGACGTTCAAGGATTGCCCGCAGCTTGATCTGATTTGCGTTCCAGGTGGCGCAGGACAGGTCGCGTTGATGACGGATGACGAGACGCTGGACTTCTTGCGCCACCAAGCGAAGGGCGCGAAGTACGTGACATCGGTGTGCACGGGCTCGCTGGTGCTTGGCGCCGCGGGTTTGCTGAAAGGGTACAAATCGACGTGCCACTGGGCGTGGCGCGACTATCTGACGGCCTTCGGTGCGACGCCCGTCAACGCGCGCGTGGTGAAGGATCGCAACCGGATTTCGGGCGGCGGTGTTACGGCGGGCATCGATTTCGCGCTGACTGTCGTCGCGGAAGTGTGGGGCGACGAGGTCGCCAAGCAGATGCAGCTCGGCTTCGAGTACGACCCGCAACCGCCGTTCGATTGCGGCTCGCCGGAGCGCGCAGGGCCTGAGCGCACGGCGGCTGCGAAGA
>JANLXP010000481.1:0-3358 GCA_031365165.1 Alphaproteobacteria bacterium | reverse complement strand
CTTTGCGCGTTTGCAGTTCGCCGGCGATGTCGGGTTCGAGCACGTTGTACACGCCGGCAGAGCCGCAGCAATTCGTGTCGCGCGGTTCGACGATTTCGAAGCCGAGCTTGCGCAGCACTTGGGGCGCGATTGTCGGTTGCTTCAAGCCGTGCGTCATCGAGCAGGCGGAATGGTAAGCGACGCGGATGCCTTTGTGCGCGGTGCCGACCTGCATGGGGATGTCGCGAAGAACGTCGGCGATGTCGCGTGTGCGGCCGGCGACGTCGGCCGCTTCTTGGGTCGATAGGTGAAAGCCATAGTCGCGGATTGTCGTCGCGCATCCCGATGCAGTTGTGACGATGGCATCGAAGCGACCGCTCGCGTCTTCAGCCGCGATGTCGTTCACGAGAGCGGTGGCGTGGCGCTTTGCTTCGGCCGTTTGACCTAGGTGGTGATTGAGCGAGCCACAGCAGCCGGTGCCTTCGACGGTTGTGACTTCGAAGCCGTGGCGGGTGAGGACGCGGATGGCGGCTGCCGTGATGTGCGGTGCCACGACTTCCTGCACGCAGCCGAGGTGCAACGCGACGCGCTTGCCGGTATGTGCTTCGGGTGTGTGTAGCCGCGCTTTAGCCGCTGGGCCATGGACGACAAGGCGCGCGGCTGTTTGCGCGGGCATCCGGAGCGCCTTCGGCAGCAAGGGTGAGGCGATTGCGCCGAGGCGTGCGAGCGTCAGTGCTACGCGCAGCTTGCGGCGGTCGGGCAGCACGGAGCCCAGCAAGCGGCGCAGCCAGCGTTGGGCGAACGGGCGCGTCGCTTTACGATCGATGTGGGCTCGGGCTTCGTCGATGAGGCGCGGGTAATTTACGCCGGAGGGGCATGCGCTAACGCACGCCAGGCACGAGAGGCAGCGGTCGATATGCGCGACGACTTTTTCGCTTGGCGTGCTGTCGGTTTCCAGCATGTGTTGGATCAGCTGGATCCGGCCGCGCGGGCCGTCGAGTTCGTCGCCGAGCAGTGTGTATGTCGGGCACGTCGCGGTGCAGATGCCGCAATGGACGCAGGCGCGCAGCTGTTTCTCAGCGGCGGCGAGGTGCGGGTCGACGAGTTGGGCAGCCGAGAAGTTCGTGCGCATCAGAGGTCTTTGACCATGCGGCCCGGATTCAATATCCGCGCGGGATCGAACGCGTCTTTGAGGCGTTGCGTCAGTGCCAACGTTGCGGGGTCGAGCGGGGTGAAGACGTCGGCGATCGGTGCGCTTTTGCGAAGGGCCGCGGCATGGCCGCCGAGAGAGCTGGCAATGGCGTGAACGTTTGGGTCGGTTTCGAATTCGAGCAGCAACAAGCCTCCCGCCCAATCGGCGACCCAAGATTTCGGTTTGAGTTGTTGGATCGCCGTTTCGGCGGCGGTTGGCGGAAGGGAGACGCGCCAGAGCGCTGTCGATGCTCCGAAGAGTGGGAACACTTCCCCGATCGTACGAAAGAGATTGGCGCACTCCTCTGCATCCAACACGCGCGCGCCGCGGGCGATCGTGCGGCAGAGTTCGTCTTTGCGCGCGGCGACGCCGTCGGCTTGGCCTTCGAGGCGGATGAGCGTTAGCGACTTCGCGGCGATGTAGCTGAGGCCCGTCGGGTCGAACGGCGAGGCGGCGACGCCGCGAAGGAGGCGGAGTGCGGGGCCAGGATCAAGCCCGTCGAGCGCAAGGACACAGGTCGTGTTACGCGGCAAGGCGCGGAGCGTGAGTTCCGTCATCGCGAATAGCGTGCCGAACGAACCGGCCGCGAGTTTCGGAAGATCATAGCCGGTGACGTTCTTCACGACGCGGCCGCCCGCTTTGAAACGTTCGCCCTTGCCGTTGACGGCGGCAAAGCCCAAGAGGTGATCGCGCGCGGCACCGGCGGCGAAGCGGCGCGGGCCGTTGACGGCGGCTGCGACGACGCCGCCGATCGTGGCGCCGCTTCCTGTCGGTTCGAAGGCCAGCATCTGTTTGTGTTTTTCGAGGGCGGCTTCGATTTCCGCGAGCGGCGTTCCGGCGCGGGCGGAAAACACCATTTCATCCGGCTCGTACATCGTGATGCCGCTGAGACCTGAGAGCTTCAGCACCGTCTCCGCGGCGACGGGATGGCCGAGCGTGCGTTTGGTGCCGTTGCCTTCGAGTGCGAGGGCGTTACGCGCCGCGAACGCTTCGGC
This sequence comes from Alphaproteobacteria bacterium, assembly GCA_031365165.1. Classification (GTDB taxonomy): domain Bacteria; phylum Pseudomonadota; class Alphaproteobacteria; order Micropepsales; family Micropepsaceae; genus SZUA-430. The sequence continues at coordinate 1,192 of JANLXP010000481.1, read as the reverse complement.
GATCGCTTGTTCTACTTCGTCAGCGGTTTCGGGTTTCAGGATGCGCATCACAATCGCGGCAGGTTCGGGAACGGCATGCGGCCGTGGTGGACGTGCATCGCGCCGCCTTCGACGCAGGCGGAGAGCGAGGGGAAGACCTTGCCGGGGTTGAGCAAGCTTTGCGGGTCGAAGGCGCATTTCACGCGCTCTTGAACCGCGAGGTCGGTCGGCGCGAACATCAACGGCATCAGGTCGCGCTTTTCGACACCGACACCGTGCTCGCCGGTCAGTACGCCACCGACGTCGACACAGAGCTTCAGAATATCAGCACCGAATTTTTCGGCGCGATCGAGGTCGCCCTGCTTCATCACGTCGTACATGATCAGCGGGTGCAAGTTGCCGTCGCCCGCGTGGAAGACGTTCGCGACGGGCAAGCCGAACTCTTTCGACATCTCGCCGATGCGGGTCAGCACGGCCGCTAACTTGCGGCGTGGGATTGTGCCGTCCATGCAGAGCATGTCGGGGGCGATGCGCCCCGCAGCGGCGAAGGCGGCCTTGCGGCCCGCCCAGATTTGGTCGCGTTCGGCGTCGGAGCTGCTCGCCTTGGATTCGAGCGCGCCGTTGCGCTTTGCGATCGCATCGACTTCGGCGGCGGTCGCGCGAACTTCAACCTCCATGCCGTCGAGTTCGGCGATTAGGATGGCTGCGGCTTGGCGCGGATAGCCCGGCGCGCAGTAGGTTTCGATCGCGTCCATCGCGAAGCGGTCCATGATTTCCATAGCGGCCGGGATGATGCCGGCGGCGATCACGTCGGCGACGCATTGGCCAGCGGCTTCGATCGAGGGGAAGGCGATCAGTAGGGCTTTCGCGCTGGGCGATTTGCGGCGCAGGCGGACCGTCACCTGCGTCACCACGCCGAGCAGGCCTTCGCTACCGGTGATGAGGCCTAAGAGATCGAGGCCTGGTGCGTCCAACGCCTTGCCGCCGAAACGCACGCGAGAGCCGTCGATGAGCGCGAATTCGACGCCCATGAGGTTGTTCGTCGTGAGGCCGTATTTCAGGCAGTGGATGCCACCCGAGTTCTCCGCCACGTTGCCGCCGATCGTGCAGGCGATTTGGCTGGAGGGATCGGGCGCGTAATAAAACCCGTCCGTTTCGACGGCGCCGGTAATGGCGAGGTTCGTGACGCCAGGCTCGACCACAGCGCAGCGGT
>JANLXP010000475.1:0-9386 GCA_031365165.1 Alphaproteobacteria bacterium | reverse complement strand
GGTTGGCGATTGCGGCGCTTGGATTTGCGCTGCTCGCGGGGGCTTATGCATTCGAATATTTGGGCGGGTTGAAACCCTGCCCGCTTTGCCTCGAGCAGCGCGGGCCTTGGTTCGTGTTGATCGCGCTGGGCGGTGCGATCTACGGCGCGGGCAATGCGAAGGCGCCGCGCAACGTCGTCTTGGCGCTTTACGCAGCGGCGCTCGTGGTTACGTTGTGGAGCGCTTATCTCGGCGGCTTTCATGCCGGCGTCGAATACAAGTGGTGGCCGGGACCGACGTCGTGCACGGGCGGTGGCCTGCCACTTGACGGCGGGTTGATAGGGCCCATCTCGCCTGGCGACATCGTGTGGTGTGATCAGATCCCTTGGTCGCTGCTTGGCATTTCGCTTGCCGGATTCAATTTCTTGTTTTCGCTGGTTGCGGTGGGCCTTGCCGGATTGGGCCTTCGGACTGCTTTGACGGAGGCACGATGATCAGCGTGAAGGCCGCACCCCGGCTGCCGGGTTTCAACGCGACCGACAAAGACGTCGAGCGGATGATCCGCGTGGATCATGCAGGCGAGCATGGCGCGGTGCAGATCTATCGCGGGCAGCTCGCGGTGCTGGGCCACACGGCCACCGGCGACACGATCAAGCACATGCACGAGCAAGAGCAGGAGCATCTGCAGCGCTTCGATCAGTTGATCGCCGAGCATGGTGTCAGGCCGACGGTGCTGGGCCCAGTGTGGAGTGTTGCGGGCTACGCGCTTGGCGCGGTGACGGCATTGATGGGTGAGAAGGCCGCGATGGCATGCACGGCCGCGGTCGAGGAAGTGATCGACGAGCATTACGCCCGGCAGGCGGCATCGCTGGAAAAGGACGGCGCGGCGAACGTCGCGCTGAAGGAAACCATCGAGAAGTTTCGCGCGGACGAAATCATGCACCGCGAGACAGCGATCGAGCACGGTGCGGAACAGGCCCCGGGCTACACGTTGTTGAGCGAGACGATCAAAGCCGGTTGCCGATTGGCGATCAAGCTATCGGAGCGCATCTAGTGGCTGTCGAAGACGCCGCGTTTGAGCGCCGGCGGCTTGCCTCGGACCCAAAGCGCGCGAGCGAGGCAGACCGCGACCGCGTGATCGACACGCTGAGTGCGGCCTTTGCGGACGATCCGGTGATGTTGTGGATCGGCCGGCGCGATGCGAAACGCGACGTCGGGCGGCGCGCGATGTTCACGTTCCTGGTCGGCACACTTGGAATTCCTGGCGGCGAGCTTTGGACGGCCGGCGACTATTCGGCTGCCGCACTGTGGGTCCCGCCCGAGAGGGCCGATTTGAAACTTCCATGGTGGCGCGAGCTGATGATGCTTCCCACCATCATCACGTTCACGCGGTTCGACGGACTCTCGCGCGTCGATGCGTTTCGCAAGGCGGCCGATGCGCATCATCCAAAAGACAAGCCGCATTTCTACTTGATGGCGATCGGTGTCGATCCGAGGTTTCAGGGCCAGGGCTTGGGCTCGGCGTTGCTGGAATCGACGCTTGCCAAGATCGACGCGAAGGGATTGCCGTCCTACCTCGAATCCTCGAGCCCGAAGAACGTGCCGCTTTACCGGCGGCACGGCTTCGAGGTGACGAAGGAGTTCCGGCCCACCCCGGACGCGCCGCCGCTTTGGGGTATGTGGCGCGCGGCGAAGGGCACCTAAGCCTACGGTTCCAGTTCGCTGTCCCAGTAGAGATAGTCTTGCCACGACTCGTGCAGGTAGTTCGGCGGGAACAAGCGGCCGTTCGTATGAAGCTGCGTCACCGTGGGGCGATGTGGCCTGCAGTGCGGGTGCATGCCGGCCTGATGGGGCAGCTTGCCACCCTTGAACAAGTTGCATGGCGCGCACGCGGTCACGACGTTTTCCCACGTCGTGCGGCCACCGCGCGAGCGGGGGACGACATGGTCAAAGGTCAGATCGTTCGCGACGTGATTGACGCCGCAATACTGACACGCAAAGCGGTCGCGCAAGAACACGTTGAAACGCGTGAACGCCGGGTGGCGCGCGGGCTTTACATAAGTCTTCAGCGAGACGACCGATGGCAGGCGCATCTCAAGCGTCGGCGAGTGTACGACGCGGTCGTATTGCTCGACAATGTGGACGCGATCCAGGAATACGGCCTTGATCGTGTCCTGCCAAGACCACAGAGACAGCGGGAAGTAGGAAAGCGGCCGGTAGTCCGCGTTCAATACCAACGCGGGAAAAGCCTCCGGTGCGCGCTCCGAGGCGGCTAACACGATACTGTCCTCCTCCGTACGCGGTGCCTGAAGACTTGGGTCCTTTCCGCTTCGATTCGACGCCCGAAAGTGTGCGCCGGTGATGTGTCAGCCTAATGTATGCGCGCGCAACGGTGCAACAAGAGGTGCAAATCGGCGGAAATTCAGGCTTCGGCGCGCACGCCCACAGGCGCGTTTCGGCCTTAGCCGTATGCCCTAAGCGCGCGACGCCTGCGCCAACCGCATTTCCGCCGCGGCCAGCATTGCCTTGAAGCGCTGATGGTCACGGAGACCCCTCCGGTGTCGAAACAGGTGCCGGGTCGAATATGTTGCTCAAGGCGCCGATGCTGCCCTCGGCATTCGTGCCAGCAAGATAGGCCTGAAACTCGGCGGAGTACGCGTTGCGGCGGTTGGGCCACCACACGGTCTGCACACCGGGGCTGTGATAGAACATGCGCGCGCCGCGCTCCCACCCCACCCACTGCGCTTCGTCGAGCACCTTGGTCTTGTGCTGGTACCACGCCTGCTCGACCAGCTTGAAATAGCTGAACAGGAAATAGTGCGCGATGATGCGTTCGTCGCGGCTCGCGCTCTGCCAGTCGCGCGTGACATTCAACAGCGCAATGCCGAGTGCCGGCGAATCCATAGCCGGTACGTTGATGGCCGTTATGGCGGCGGTCAAAGACTGCACGGCGACAACGCGTTGGGACTGCGTGTTTTGCCGGATCGATACGATCAGCACGATGAACGTCAGCGTCACGACGACGGTGTTGACGATGTTGGCGATCGCGGTGACGTCAGAGAGGCTCATTGGACCGGCTCCGGAATTGGGAGCGGCGCATACTCAGGTTTGGTCGTGAGCTTTCCCGCAAATGCATCGGTCAAAAACCGGCCGGCAAGGTCGAGGGAGTCGGGGCCGATGCCGTGGCCGATGCCGCGGGAGATGTGCCAGCGCACTGTGACGCCGGCAGCGCCGAGACCGTTTGCTGCGAGGTGGAGGGCTTCGACCGGGATCATTTCGTCGGCGTCGCCGTGGGTGAGCAATACCGGTGGGCGCACGACAAGTTCAGCTGCGAGTCTCTCGGGGCCCGGGAGCGTTCCGGAGAAGCCGACGATCGCGGCCGGCGATACGGCGCGGCGCAGGCCCACATGCAACGACATCATGGTGCCTTGGCTGAACCCTACGAGCGCGAGGCGCGAGGCGTCGAGTTCCAGGCGGGCGAGTTCGGCGTCGATGAAGGCGTTGAGGATGGGGGCGGCCCTTTCGACGCCGCGCTGCATCTCTTCCGGCTGCATGCGGGTGATCGGAAACCACTGATAGCCCATCGGCGACATCGTGCAGCGTTCCGGTGCGTGCGGCGAGGCGAATGCCGCCGTCGGAAGCACGCGCTGCCAGTGTTGGCCGAGGCCGATCAGGTCGTTCCCGTCGGCGCCGTAGCCGTGGCAGAAGATCACGAGACGGTCGGCCTTGCCGTTGGCGGCTGGGATGCGGGGGCCGGAGAGCTGTTGGGTCATGGCCGCACTCTATGCGGGGTCGATGCGGTTGAGCTAGAGGTGGCAGATGGTCCCTCACGTCACGCGATTTGCGCCCTCGCCCACCGGATACTTGCACTTGGGCCATGCGTTTGCGGCGCTGGTCGCGGCTGAGTTGGCGCGCGGATCCGGCGGGCGGTTTCTGGCGCGGATCGAGGATACGGATCGCACGCGCGCACGACCCGAATATGAAGCGGCGATCTTCGAAGATTTGGCGTGGCTTGGGCTTCAGTGGGAGGAGCCGGTTCGGCGGCAGTCGGAACACTTCAGCGACTACGCGCGTGCGCTCGACGTTCTGAGGGGATTGGGTTGCGCATATCCGTGCTTTTGTACGCGGAAGGAAATCGAGGCTGAGTTTGCGGCGAGCGTGAACGCACCGCAGGGGCCGGATGGGCCGATTTATCCGGGTACGTGTCGCACAGTTTCGACATCGGAGCGTGCGATGCGTTTTGCGCGGGGCGGCAGTCATGCTTGGCGGCTCGATGTGGCGGCGGCTTTGGCGTGCCTCGATACGCCGCTGACATTCGATGAGCTTGGCGCGGGAGCGAACGGCGAACGCGGGACGATTGCGGTGAAGGCCGATCTCTTCGGCGACGTCGTGTTGGCGCGCAAGGATGCGCCGGCGAGTTATCACTTGGCCGTCGTCGTCGACGATGCGCTGCAGGGGGTGACGTTGGTAACGCGCGGGAACGACTTGTTCGCCGCGGCACATGTTCAACGATTGTTGCAGGCGCTGTTGGAGCTACCGGTGCCGCAGTATTCGCATCATCGTTTGATCTTGGATGCGAGCGGTAAGCGTCTGGCGAAGCGGGATCAGGCGACGACGCTGAAACATTTGCGCGCGGACGGTTGGACGCCCGCGCGCGTTCGCGAAGCCTTGGGGCTTACCAGTCGTTGAGGCCGGTGAAGCGGCGGAAGCCTGCCGACTGCGACCAGAACTGCCATTCGCCGTAAAGACGTTCGGTGTCGCCTGGCGAGTTCAAGCCGCGGCCGATGCCGAGGATCATGAGTTCATCGCAGCCCGGGAACGGCGCCGACAAAGGCGCGGGCAGCGTTGCGGTGCGGCGGGCGAGTTTGGCGACCTGCGAGTCCTCGACGCCGTCGCTGGCCAGAATGATGTGCACAGGCATGGCGTGGCAGTCGACGCTCTTCGAGATGTTCATCAGGAACGGCACGATGTTCGTCGAGTTCTGCACCTTAACGCGGCCTTGGCGCACCATTTGCGGCAGGCCGCCGATGACGCCGCCGATCAAGCGCGCCATGTCTTCGGCGCGCGCGGTCTTGGGCGCAATCACGACATCAAGCGAGAGCGTGTTGTTCGACGCCGAGTTATAGGCGCCGAACGAGCGCAACAGGACGCGCGAATGCGGTGCCAAGGCCGCGATCATCGGCTGAACGCGTGCCGCGACACGGCCCGCGAAGCCGTCGTCGCGGATCAACGGATTCGACGTCGAGAGGTCGATACCGATCACGATCGTCTGCGGCGGATTTGCGGACGGTTCGTAAGCGAACGCGCTGCCGTTCCATGCGAGCAGTGCTAGACCACCGACGAATGCGAACGCGGGAAGCAGCAAGAGCGTGCGAAGTATTGCCATATCTTTGTCCTATCAAGCCGACGCGGACGCGACTTTGCGTGGCCGGTGGGCGTCGAGCTCTTCGACATTGTCGCTGGTGCTGAAGGTGAACGAGGTACTGACCTCATCCGCGGCGTCGTTGGCCTTTCGCAGCAGATACCCGCGCCTCGAGCTGCCGTAGCGGGCGGCGACGACGCCTTCGGTGTAGTGCGTGATGAACTCAGCTAGTTTGGCTTGCTTGAAGTTTTCGGCGTCGGCGCGCAGGTGCGCGAGGTCGAGCTGAGCCTGGCGCAGGTCGTCTCGCACGCGGTTGCCGCGCACGGCTTCCGCGTGATTATCGTAGAGCGCGCCACCCGTGATGCCGGTGAAACCGCGCATTGCCGAGTGCAAAGCCATCGCGCCGATCGAGGCTACGACCAAGAAGATCGCGCCCAGCGAGAACAGCCAGATCAGGATTTCGTACTTCTTGAGCGCCTTCACTTCCGCTGGCAGCGTGGCTGCGCGCGGCGGCTTAACGCCGAGGCCCTTCAGGAAGCCATCCACCTGTTGCGCCGACGAATTGACGTCGAAGCCGAAGACTTTGGCGCCTTCCGGCAAGCTGTTGTTGGCCCACAAGAGGCCGATGCCCATCACCATGAAGGCGGTGATGGCGAATATGAACAGCGAGTAGGCGATGCGGCCCCCGTGGCCGATGTGGGTGATCAGGTAGTGGACGGCGAGCGTTGCGAATACGACTTGCAGCGATTTCGCCGCGACCGTCGTCGCCATGGCGGGCGGGACTTCGCCGAATTCGTTGGAGAGCGCGCGCGTCCAGAACTCGTGGATGATGTTGTAGTCCACGAAGAGGGCGGTCATGAACACGCCAAAGCCCAAGAACACGCCTAAACCATGTTGCAACGTCGCGCCCGGGCCCGAAACGCGGCGCTTCAGGTTGTCATAGCGCAGAAGCAAACTGTTTTCGGTGTGCGCGCCGAGCCAGTTCTTCAGCAGCGTCGTGGTGACTTCGACTCCGCGCTGGCCCCAATTGTACGCACGGCCCGTCGGACTCTGATTGAGATCGTGTTTCGATGTCCCGAGCTTTGCCATCTCTATAGTCCCTCCAGCTCGCTAACCTTAGCGAGACTCTTCACCGCACTTTCAGTTCACAATTGTGATGACATTGGGGCAGCGAACATAGAAAGGCCTGGAACTCTGCGGTTCCCACCACGTGGATTTCGACAGGTCGGTCAGACTCTGTCGTCGTGCAGCAGCACGAAGTGCAGGAAATTTCTTGGGTTCCAAACAATGTGGAAAAATTGTGGCGCGGGGAAGGCGAGCAAAAGGCAAGTAAAAATATCTGCGCGCGCCGCGAGCGTCATCGCGAAGTCACACCAATTCGCGTGGCGCGACGACGACATCGAGCATGTCGCTCATGATCGTGTTCAGATCGAAGTCCTTGGGCGTGTAGATGCGGGCGACGCCTAGCGCTTTCAAGTCTGCCTCGTCTTCGGGCGGAACAATTCCGCCGACGATGACGGGTGTGTTCGTGATCCCCGCAGCTTTCAGTTCGCGCATGACTTCGGCGACGAGTTCTTTGTGGCTGCCGGAGAGGATCGAGAGGCCGATGACGTGGGGCTTCTTTTCCTTCGCGGTCTTGGCGATCTCGGCGGGGGTGAGGCGGATGCCGTCGTAGGCCACCGTGAAGCCGCAGTCGCGGGCGCGATAAGCGATTTGTTCGGCGCCGTTCGAATGGCCGTCCAGCCCTGGCTTTGCCATAAGAAGCGACGGTGTTCGACCGAGCTTTATGGCGGCGGCCTTCGCTTTTTCGCGCAAGGCGCCGATCGCTTCATCGTTCGAGAGGCGCGGGATGGCCGCGACCCCGGTCGGCGCACGGAATTCGCCGAAGGCTTGGCGCAAGGTGCCTGCCCATTCGCCGGTCGTGACGCCGGCTTTGGCGCAGACAATCGAGGCCTCCATGATGTTCCGGCCTTCGCCAGCGACGCGCCGTAGCCCGTCGAGCGCGGCGCCAACGACCTTTGCGTCGCGTGTTTTGCGCCACGCATTCAGGCGCTTGATTTGATCGTGTTCGGCGGCGGCGTCGACAGTGACGACGGCAGCCGAACCACCGGTGAGACCCGCGTCTGCCGTTTCCTTATAGGCATTCACGCCAACGACGGTTTGGTCACCGGATTCGATCGCGGCGACGCGGGCGGCGTTCGATTCGACGAGACGTTCTTTGATGTAACCGGTTTCGACGGCCTTGATCGCGCCGCCCATCTTGTCGATGTGGTCGAGTTCGGCCAGCGCTTCGCGCTTCAGGTCGTCGACTTTCGCTTTGATGACGGGCGAGCCTTCGAACAAGTCGCCGTATTCAAGCAGGTCGGTTTCGAGCGCGAGGATTTGCTGCGCACGCAGCGACCATTGCTGATCCCAAGGCCTTGGCAAGCCCAGGGCTTCGTTCCATGCGGGAAGCTGCACGGAGCGGGCGCGTGCGTTCTTGGAGAGCGTGACCGCGAGCATTTCAAGGAGGATGCGATAGACGTTGTTTTCAGGCTGCTGCTCGGTTAGGCCCAGCGAATTCACCTGCACGCCATAGCGGAACAGCAGGTCCTTCTCGTTCGTGACGCCGTAACGCGTGCGGCCGATTTCGTCCCAGAGCTCGGTGAAGGCGCGCATCTTGCACACCTCGGTCACGAAGCGGATGCCCGCATTGACGAAGAACGAGATGCGGCCGAAGACGCGGCCGAGGTCGGCATCGGGGACCTGACCGCTTTTCTTCACTTCGTCGAGGATGGCGGTCGCCGCGGCAAGCGCGTAGGCCATTTCCTGGACCGGCGTCGCGCCTGCTTCTTGCAGATGATACGAGCAGACGTTGACCGGATTCCATTTCGGCAGTTCGCGGTAGGTGAAGGCGATCGTGTCTGCTGTCAGCTTCAGCGACGGCTTCGGCGGGTAGATATAGGTTCCGCGCGCGAGGTATTCTTTGATGATGTCGTTTTGCGTGGTGCCGGCCAGGTCTTTGCGCGGCACGCCCGTTTCGTCGGCAACGCTTATGTAAAGAGCCAACAGCCATGGCGCGGTGGCGTTGATCGTCATCGACGTGTTCATCGTGCCGAGCGGGATGCCGTCGAACAGCGCGCGCATGTCGCCCAGATGGGAGATCGGCACACCGACTTTTCCGACTTCACCTTTCGCCTTCGGATCGTCGCTGTCGTAACCGGTTTGTGTCGGCAGATCGAACGCTACGGAGAGGCCAGTCTGGCCGCGCGACAGGTTCTGGCGATAAAGTTCGTTCGACGCCTTCGCGGTCGAGTGACCCGCGTAGGTTCGGAAAATCCAAGGTTTGTCGCGCATTCCTCGTCGCCCTCGCTGCGGTGCAGCAAGGGCGATCTAACAGGAGAAGCGCATGGCCTGCAATCAGTTGCCGCGAACCCAGCGCACCTTCGAATCGTCGAAGTTCACCACGTCGCCGAGTTCGTAGACGTTCTTGTAGCCGTAACCATAGAGATTGATGAACGTCTGAATATTAAGCGCGAGGCGCACGCTCTTCAGGACGACGGGCGGCGCGTTGTTTTCGAAATTGTTGTTGCAGTAGATCAAGATGCGCGTGTTCGGATCGCGGATCGTGCCGGCAAGACTCTGCGCGGTGAAGTCCGGCAGGCTCAAATTGATCGCACCTGCGATGTGGCCTTGCGCGTAGGCGGCGGCTGAGCGCGCGTCGAGCACGATCGTGTTCGGTTCGCGCGCCATGGCTTGGAACTGCGCGAGATTGACCAGGCGCTTGGCGCGATAGGCGTGGACTTCCTGCGACAGGTTTTGGAAACCTGCGAAGTCGATCTGGCCGCCGGTCGTCGCGTCGGGTTTTGGGGCTGCGACCGCGAACGTCATGAAACCGGCACTCAACAGCGCAAACGAAAGCACAGCGATATTTCTCATGGGCGACACCTCTCAAGGTGGCGCCCATGAGAGAGTGCGCATGCGGCGGGATTGGGGCGGTGCTGCGGCGGTTTTCCGCCCGCGAGGTTAAGACGTTGTAATTCCAATCGTTACCGCCGTTTGGAAT
>JANLXP010000469.1:0-1824 GCA_031365165.1 Alphaproteobacteria bacterium | reverse complement strand
CTTTGCGCTGGAGTTCTTAAGCGCCTGCGCGATTGCGGCGACGCATTTGTCGCGGTTTGCGGAAGAGATCGTGCTGTGGAGTTCGCCCGCCTTCAAGTTCATCGCGCTGTCGGACGCGTTTTCGACGGGCTCCTCGATCATGCCGCAGAAGCGCAACCCGGATGCAGCGGAACTCGTGCGGGCGAAGTGCGCACGGGTGACCGGGTCGTTGGTGACGCTGCTTGGCGTGATGAAGGCGCTGCCGCTCGCCTATGCGAAGGACATGCAGGAAGACAAAGAGGCTGTGTTCGACGCTGCCGATTCGGTGGCGCTGGCGTTGGCCGCGATGACGGGGATGGTGGGCGACCTCCAGGTCAACGAGATTGCAATGCGCAAGGCCGCCGGCGAGGGGTATTCGACCGCGACGGATATTGCCGATTGGATCGTGCGGGTCTTGAAAAAGCCGTTCCGCGAGGCGCACCACATCACCGGGCGCATCGTCGCGCTGGCGGAAGCGCGCGGCTGCGGGCTTGCCGATTTGAGCGTGAGCGAGCTGCAATCGGTTGAGCCCGGGATCATCGCCGATATACAGTCCGTCTTGAGTTTGGACGCGTCGGTGTCGAGCCGCACGAGCTTCGGCGGTACGGCACCGGAACGGGTCCGCGAACAGGTTCGCTATTGGCAGGAGCAGTTCAAATGATCGTGCGTGTGTTGATGGTCGCGGCGCTTGTCGCCGGATTGGGCGTCTCGGCCTGCGGGAAGAAGGGGCCTCTGGAGCCGCCGAAGCCCAGCGTGAGCGCGGTCGCGCGCTAGAACCCTAGGCGTTCACGAATCGGCGGTGATTCGTAGAAGGCCACTATTTCGGCCTCCGCGGCCCGGCAATCATCCCAGAACCCGCTCCCAAGTGTCTTGCGCTTGAAGAAAGAATTGGCGTGCCATTCGAAACACGCTTTCAACGCTGTCTCGTGTCGGGCGAGTTCACCGAGGTACGGCGCGAGCGGTAGGCCAGCATGCGCGATGCCGCAGAGCATCGCGTCGATTTGCGATCCGCTGACATAGTGGTCCTGACCGGCTAGCTCGAGTTCGGCGATTGTGTCGGCGAACCACAAGGCGATTACGCGTTGCACGGCTTGTTTCCGGTCCTTCGGCCAGTTCTCCCACTGCGCCCGTTTCAGCTTGTCGAGAAGAACCTGCGGCGACGGCCACCATTCCTGCGACGTGGCGACGTCGAACAAGCGTGGCAGGAAGTATGGGAAGTCCCGCTCGTCGCCCATCGTTAGAAACAGCGAAGAACCATAGTTGCTGAGTTCGTCCGGTGTTAGCTCGCGAAGACCCCTGGCAAGCAGCGTGCATACCTCTTTGGGATCGGTGCAACACGGGCATCCCTCGATCGTGCGCGGTTTGGGCACGCGGAATTTGTCGTAGAGCACTTCGATGGCGTCTTGTAGCTGTGGCGAACGCATAGGTAATCTAATACACCCATGATCGAGCGCACGCACGCGAACCCAATTTCGACGGCTTCTTTTGCATGAACCATTTCGACTATCGCGACGGCGTCTTGTGCGCCGAAGACGTGCCGCTTTCGGAGATTGCGTCGGCGGTCGGGACACCGTTTTATTGTTATTCGACGGCGACCCTTGAGCGGCACTTCCGGGTGTTTTCGGAGGCGATGCCGAAGGGGGCGTTGGTTGCCTATGCGGTGAAGGCGAACGGGAGCTTGGCCGTCATCAAGACGCTGGCGAAGCTTGGCGCTGGCGCGGACATTGTTTCGGGCGGGGAGTTGAAGAAGGCGCTCGCGGCGGGTGTTCCCTCATCGAAGATCGTGTTCTCGGGCGTCGGCAAGAC
>JANLXP010000353.1:0-6578 GCA_031365165.1 Alphaproteobacteria bacterium | reverse complement strand
TTGGACGATATTCGCGACGAGTCGGCCGAAGACATCCGCATGGTTCTCGTTCCAAAGAACCGGAATATCGAGCCCGACGTGATGATGGAGCAGTTGTTCCGAGTCACAGCGCTCGAAACTCGCTTCTCCCTGAACATGACGGTGCTGGACGCGAACCTAACGCCGAGGGTGATGAGCCTGAAGCAAGCGCTGGTCTCGTTCCTCGACCACCAGCGCGATGTGCTGATCCGTCGAGCCAACCATCGTTTGGCGAAGATTGCCGAGCGGTTGGAGATTCTTGAGGGCTTCCTGTCGGTGTTCTTGAACATCGACAAGGTGATCAGGATTATCCGCACGTCGGACGATCCGAAGGCCGAACTGATCAAGGCATTCAAGCTGACCGATCTGCAGGCCGAGTCGATCTTGAATATGCGCCTGCGCAGCTTGCGCAAGCTCGAAGAGATCGAGATCCACCAGGAGAACACATCGCTGCAGGCGGAGCAGAAGGAGCTGAAGGCGCTGGTCAAGTCGGAGGAAAAGCAGAACGACCGCTTGAAGGCGAGCTTCCAGGAGTTGCGTACGAAGTTCGGGGCGAAGACCGTGCTTGGCAAGCGGCGTTCGATGCTGGCCGATGCGCCGGCGATCGAAGACGTTCCAATGGACGCGCTCGTTGAGAAAGAGCCCGTTACGATTGTTTGCTCCGAGAAGGGCTGGATCCGCGCCATGAGGGGACACGTCGAGCCGAACGACGACGTGAAGTACAAAGAGGGCGACAAGGGTCGTTTCTGGGTGAAAGCGCAGACGACCGACAAGCTTGTGATGTTTTCGACGAATGGCAGGTTCTTCACGCTGGAATGCAAAGATTTGCCCGGCGGCAGAGGACATGGCGAGCCGGTGCGGTTGATGTGCGATCTCGAGAATGACCAAGACATCGTCGCGCTGTTCGTGCACGAGCCGGGACGCAAGCTCTTGATTGCCTCGAGCGCGGGACGTGGCTTCGTCGTGCCGGAAGACGAAGTGATCGCGCAAAAGCGCGGCGGCAGGCAGGTGATGAACGTCGATCCGATGGAAGAAGCGAAGGTTTGTACGCCGGCGTCGGGCGACCACGTCGCGTTTATCGGCGAGAACCGGAAGATGGTGGTCTTCAAGCTCGCCGACGTGCCCGAAATGGCGAAGGGCAAAGGCGTCGCCCTGCAGAAGTACAAAGACGGCGGTCTCGTCGATGCGACGGCGTTCGTCTATGCGGAGGGCTTGCGCGACTACAATGGGCGGACGTGGGAGAAGAGCGAACTCAGCGACTATCGCGGCGAGCGCGCGCAAGCTGGGCGCTTGGTGCCGAAGGGCTGGCCGAAGAACGGCAAATTCGCGCCGGGGTTCTAGGAAAATTGCGCGATGAGATGCGCGATGCGCGCAAAACAACATGATTCTACGCGTTACACCGTTACATTGGCTGTTACCCGCGGTTTTTGACGTTACGCGGCCGTTACATGGATGCAATTTGTAACGGGGTCTCGTGACGGCTTGTGACGGGGCGTTGCTTTGCTGGAGCAAGCGCACGGGGACACCTTAGACGCGCGAAATGGCTACAAGAACAAATATAGAACATTTGGCCGAGCAAAGCAAGCAATATCTGCATGGCTGTTGCGTCCGTCGAGGCGCTTGCTCTGTGCCGCAAGCGTCGCTGTACTTTCCCAAACGCTGGTCGTGTCAGTGGGGCCTTGGCTTGGTCACAGGCGCGAGCACATTCGGCTGCAACGCGCACAATCGGACAGATTGCGATATCGTGAGTTGGCAGGCCAAGCGTGCGGTGTTGTTGTCGTATCTCAGGGAACAGTGCCCTTCCGTTTGGATTCCAATGCTGCTTGTTTTCCAGGATCGACCATCGTCATCGCGGTTCGTGGAACGCGTTTGGCGCTGTCACAGCAACAAAGGCGGAACCTTCCTGTCGATGGCGGAAGGCAACATCGAAATGGTCTTCACGCGGGTTGTCGGCTTCACGGCTGTGACGTTGCGCGGACCCGTCACACACGCGACGACGGTCGAATGTCCTCCCGAGGGCGAATGGCTTGCGATACGGTTTCGCCTTGGCACCTACTTCCCACGCATAGCCAGTGCCAACCTTCTCGATCATCAGGACCTCAATCTACCGATCCTTCCTAATGGCCGGTTTTGGTTCTCGGAGCTGAGTTGGGAAATACCGAACTTTGAAAATGCCGAAGATTTTGTTGCCAGATTGGCAAACACTGGCGTTATTGCTCGGGATTCGGTTATCGAGGATGCCGTCATGGGGGACGTGCCGCGCATGAGCCCGCGGTCGGTGCAGCGGCACGTATTGCGCGCAACGGGAATGACGCTCAGTGGCGTTCAACAAATTGAGCGGGCGCGGCATGCAGCAGCGTTGCTCAAGCAAGGCTGTTCCATCCTCGACGTTACCCACAGTGCCGGTTATGCGGACCAGGCACATTTGACGCGGTCGGTCAAACGTCTGATCGGAATGACGCCTGCGAGGCTTCTCCGGGACCAACCGCAATTGTCGTTCTCGTTCAAAACTTGAGCGGCATGACGCGCTAATCCTTGCTCCAGCGTCGGCCATGGTGGCCACAGCGCATTGAAATGGAGCTTAAACATGAACGCGCATCCCTACCTTTTCTTTTCCGGAACCTGCACCAAGGCCGTCGAGTTTTATCGCGACAAGCTGGGCGCCGAAGTGCTTGCCCTCGTTCACTTTCGCGACCTGCCCGGCGCTGCCCCGGACGCCGGCGACAAGATTATGCACGCCGAGCTCGGCATCGGCGATAGCACCATCTTTGCATCGGACGGCCGGCGCGACGGCAGCGGCAAGGGCACCGGCTATGCGATCGCACTGCAAGCCGCAGACGATCTCGAGGCGGAACGCATCTTTGCCTTGCTCGCGGATGAGGGAACGATCGAAGTTCCGCTGATGACGACGCCGTTTGCGTCGCGCTTCGGCAAGGCAATCGACCGCTTCGGCACGCCTTGGATGGTGACCACGCCCCAACCGGCAGTGGCTTGAGGCCGGGCGCGAGGTGCTTGAATCGATTGGCTCATGGAGAAATCAAAATGCGAATGACAGAAACAACCATGCGACGGACAGGCTATGTGATGAGCGGGCTCGTCACTGTCTTCATGCTGCTTGATGGCGGGATGAAACTCGTTCCACTAGACATTGTGATCACGTCGACAGCGGAGTTGGGTTATCCGGCATCCGCCGATTTTGCCCGTGGGCTGGGCATCGTCTGCCTGTCGTGCGCACTGCTCTATGCAGTGCCACGGACATCGGTGCTAGGTGCAATCCTGCTCACCGCCTATATGGGCGGAACCGTGGCGACACATCTGCGGGTCGGGAATCCCCTCTTCAGCCACATGTTATTCGGTGTTTATTTGGCAGTTCTGGCTTGGGGCGGTCTCTACTTGCGTGACGCTCGGCTACGCGCACTCTTGCCCTTTCGAATGCCGATTGCACCGCAGAAATAGCATTCGCGCAATCAACCGGCCGGCGGAGTTTACGTCGGCCGGTTGTTCGCCGTCGGCAGGAGGGCGTGTGAACAATTCGCACGCGGAGTCGCGGAGAACGCGGAGAAGCTAGCCCTTCCTCCGCGCTCTCCGCGACTCCGCGTGATTTTCTTCACAACCGCGAAAGCCTGCGCTTCCGGGTATGCCTTTCCCTTAAGGTGCGTATTTGAACGACAGCGAAACGCGCGCGCGGTAGGCGACGACCTTGCCTTTGTCGTCGAGGCGCATGTCGAGTTTCGTGACTTCAGCGATGCGCAGATCGCGCAGTGAGTGTGATGCCAATTCGACCGCACTCTTGGCTGCATCCTCCCACGAGACGCGGCTGGTGCCGATGACTTCGGTGACGCGATAGACGCCGGTGTCACCCGTTGATTTCTTCGCCATGAATTTCCTCCTGTTTTCGCGGAGCAGGCCGGTGGGGTCTGCTGGCGCAATCATAGGCGCTTTTTCGCCGGCGTTCGACGGGGCGTTACCTTGTCCGACCTCCTTTGTAGTAGTCGCGCATGAGCTCGTTCGACCAGGCGGGCTGGCGGACGGTGCCAATCGGGTCGAATTCGCGCATGTAGGGCTTGATGTCTAGGACTGGCGTGCCGTCGATGGCGTCGAGCGCGCGCACCGTAAGGACCGTCCCCTCGATTTTCTGGATCGTGCAGCGGGAGAGGCCGATGCGGTTCGGGCGGCCTTTGCCTCTCTGGCCGAAGATGCCGACAAGCGGCCAGTCTTTGCGACCCCGCGGGTGTCGCGCGCCCTTTTCGATTTCGCTAGATGGGACCTTGTGCATCAGGAACAGAATTTCGGCGTGCGAGAAGTCAGCGAGCCCGAACAGCGCTTCCTGAGTGAACTGATCTTTGTCGAGATGGATTTCCGAGATCAGGTCGCCCCAGAAGTCGTCTGTGGGTTCGATACGCTGGCTCTTCACGACGCCAACGGGCGTGATTGGGTAGATTGTCATGCGACGCGGCCCTCGTTCTGTTGCCGGTCATGTATTGGCGTCGACACGAAAATGCCAGTGGGGGACGGCACCACCACTGGCATCGATCTGCGACGAATTTGTGTTGATCGACTAAATCAACGGGTCAATCCCCGGGTCGAGACGATCGTGATCGTGTAGCCGGCGATGACGTCGATCAACTGCATCAGTGCGAGCAAGAAAAACGTTGAGTTTGTGAACGCCGGGAATGAGATGAATTGGACCACGTAGACGAGCAGCGTCATCACGGCGATACCGTGATTGACGAGCGAGAGCATCGGCGAACCGACGGATTTTAGGACTTCAATGAAGAGCAAACCCATCGCTGCTCCCAAGATGACGTCGGACTGGCTCATCGACCAAACAGCGCCTGAGAACATCGTTATGTGGAAGGCGGTGCTGCTGAGCCATGTGGCGACCGCAGCCGCATCCATTCCGTACACGGCAAAGATCATGAAATTGACGTAGAGCGCCGGCAGCAACAGCAACGGAAAGACGTCGAACGTGGGCGACGACGAGTTGAGGCGGACGCGACGCTCGCGATAACGCGACATGAAAACCCCCTAACAGGCACTGGTGATTCGCCAATTATAATGGGTTTGCCGCGGTTCGACCTTGGGTCATGCGCGCATACCGGCTTGGTCCAATCTAAGGTCGGATAAAAGCCAGCCGCGCTAACGCGCTGAAAGACAATGCGGGGTGCCTGGGCTACCGGGAATTACGGCCCGCCGTGTCTTGTTGCAACGTTGCTTCACAAGCCTGCCGCAACTCAGTCCGGTTTGTACTTCTTCTTCATCGAGGCGACGGAAAGCGTGATGAGTTTCTTCAACGTGGGCACGTCGATGTCCGACAAACGCTTGATGTGGAGACAAGATCCTGCGGCCGAGTGCTTGCCGAGCTTCGCCAGCAAGTCACCGTGCTGGTCACATCCTTGCATGATGTAGAGCGTGAGATTTTGCTTCCTGGGGCTCAAGCCGATAATCGGCCAGTCGCCCTCACGACCGGTTGCATACTTGTAACGATAGCTGCCGAAGCCAATGATGCTGGTTCCCCACATCACGGGATCGGCCTTTGTCGCGGTGCGCATGATTTCTACGACGGCGCCAGCATCCTCACGCTTTTGTGCGTCCGTCACAGTTTTCAGGAAGGCGGCGACAGACCGTTTTGTAGGTTTTGTCTTGGGTTCGGCCATCTGTGTCGTTCTCATGCGGCGATGTTGCCGCGCCCGGCAAATTGAGTGAGGCTGCATCTTCAGATACTCGATGCAGTAGCAATCGCGCAATCGGGGCTGACGGCCGTGCAAAGCGATACCACTATTCCGCGAACCAAGCACACGATGCAGAGCTTGCGGTTCGAGCAGGCGGTACGACAGTCGGTGCCGGGTGTGATGCCGCGCCTTTCGGATATCGACTACAGTAACATTCGCGACCTTGTGCCGTGGCTTGCGGTTGTGGATCCAGATAGGGCGGCGCTTTCGCTAAGGTTCGCACGCGCGGGAGCCGGCATTGCCAAGCTGGTCGGACGCGATGCGCTGGGGTTCGACTATCTCGATCTTGTCGACCCAGCAATCAAAGGAGACGCTTTCGATAGCGCTTTCCTCATGTTGTCGCGGCCGTGCGGCTTGTGGCAGATCACGCCGGCGTTGATGGACGACGGCTCCACGATCAACGTCGAGTACACGGGCTTTCCGGTATTCGACGAGGTGCGCGGTCGAGGCCAGGTCATCTTCCTGATTGTGCACGCGATCCCCGACGTTGGGAGAGTGCCCGGCATTCGCGCCGTTCAGCACGCGACCGAGTGGCACTGGATCGAACTTAAGAACGCGTAGGCGCGGTCGCTCTAACGACCGCTATCAGGGCGCAACCAAGTAGCGCCGCAGCAATAAGAAATGGTGTGCCGAGGATTGGGAAGTTCGCGAAACTGTTCCTGGCGTCGATCGAAAACGCGAAAGCGTTTGTGTAGAGCGGCGGCGCGACAATCGAAGCGATCCCCATAAGCGCCCCAAGTGCACCCTGCAGCTGACCTTGCTGACTGGGAGAGACATGCTGCGTCATCACGGTTTGTGCAGACGGCGTGTAAAAGCCCCATAGCGCTG